>JALUWE010000521.1 GCA_027019845.1 Anaerolineales bacterium
GGTAGACAGGACAGACAGGCCGCCGGAACTGCAACGCGTTCCTTGCCGTCTTTTGCATACCCTGATCCAGAACTGGAGGTCTCCAATGCCAAAACGAAAAACCACTGCGCTTCTCTGGCCCGCAATTTTCATCTTGTTGTTGCTTTTATCTCTACTGGTGTTGGCAATATACGTGTTTACCACCCCGCTTATGGTGACGGGCGGCACGACAACCACCCCGCAACCAGAAGCGGCTGTCCAGCAACCCACTGCTACGATCTCCTTGCTGACCTCGGTCATTTCTCTGGTCGGTCTGGTCTCGACCATGGCGCTCAACTGGCGCAAGGAATTTCGCGAACGAGAAGAGTTTGAGCTGGAGAACGAAAAAATCAAGCTGGAGCTGGAGAAAACCCGCCTGGAGCTGGAAAAACTCAGGGCGGAGATGAAGCGCGGGAGAGGGTAGGCCGGGTAGGTAAGGTAAACGAGGTAGACAAGTAGACAAGGTAAACAGGGTAGACAAGTAAACAAGGTAGACAAGGTAGACAAGGCAGACAAGGCAGGCATGAAAACGTTATTCACCCATTGGCGATTGCTCATTCTGGCGGTGTTTCTGGCGGGGGTGATTGTGGTCGGAGTAAACAGCATTCAGCCTCGGCCCGGGGAAGCAGAACCGCCGCTCCGGGAGACATCTGTGCCGGTGGGGCGTCTTGCCTCCCCAACCGCCTCTGCGCAAACGGGCACGCTCGCTCAGGCTTCTCCCACCCCTGAACCGACCGTGACCCCGGAGCCCCTGCTCTTCACCTTCCCGACCCCCAAAGTGCCGGTCACCATCTGGCGTCCCCCGCTCTACGACGTGCCCTGGGCGCCCACCCCCAATGACCACTTCTACTTCATCCGCCCCATCGCCGCGGATCAAGTCAATTGGCCGGACCCCACCTACCGCTACGGCGGCATCTTCTTCGAGGGCATCACCCATACCGGGGTGGACATTCCCGCAGACCAGGACGCGCCCGTGCTGGCTGCCGGTTCCGGCAAAGTAGTTTGGGCCGGCTACGGTCTGTACTCCGGCCCCGATGCGCCAGACGACCCCTACGGCCTGGCGGTCGTGATCGAGCACGACTTCGGCTATCAGGGAAAATCGCTCTTCACGCTATACGCCCACATGTCACGCGTCGATGTGATCCGCGGGCAGTACGTGGAAACCGGTCAGACAGTGGGGCACGTGGGGGATACAGGCTTCACCACCGGCTATCACTTACACTTCGAGGTGCGGGTGGGTGAAAATTTTCTCTACGCGTCTTCCAACCCCGAGTTGTGGACAGCCCCGCCCCAGGGCTGGGGCGTATTGGTGGGCCGCATTATGGGCACCGGCGGCCAACTGCTCTACCGTTACCCCGTTACCGTGCGCAACCTCCAGACCCGCCAGAGATGGACGGTGATCACCTACGGATCAGAACTGGACGTGAACAGCGACCCTTACTACCGCGAAAACATGGTCATCGGCGATTTGCCTGCGGGGAATTACCAGATCGAGATCGGTTATCTGGGCCGGACGTTGGAGTGGCAGACCACGATCCAACCCGGGCAGGTGACCTATTTCACCTTCCGGGGGCGCAACGGCTTTTTCGACGACCCGCCCCCCACACCGGAGGTTGAATTCACACCGGTTGCGCCTTGATCGCCCCTCTCGCATCCGTTGACGCGGCCTGAAGCGCGTGATAGAATTCCGGCGCAGCCAGATGGTTGCGGTTGGGCGCGTAGCTCAATGGCAGAGCAGTGGCCTTTTAAGCCATTGGTTGCAGGTTCGAGTCCTGCCGCGCTCATGTATCACTCGAAGTTCATATCACGGGCCTCGCCCAAACCCAAACACCCCAACGATGGCCCGTGGGGTGTTTTACGTTTACCGGAGAATATGTCCATCCCCACGCTTCTGCATCGCTTGTGCTCCAATCGCCAACGCCATTTGTGAAGACCCCGCTCTGGCGGGCAAAACCCGTCCGCCGTGCGGGGCGATGTGATCCAATAACCCTGCGCTCGTAAGGATGCCCCCCTCATCCTTACGGGCGTTTTTTTGTTTGCCTGTATTCCATTGCCGCGCATAAATTATGCTATACTGGATAACAAAAGAGCCGGGCCATGTTCGCAGCAAATAGGGTAATCCGAAAATTGGTATCGATCGCATGAGGGCGAAAGAGAGCAGCGCACCAAACAAAACCTGATTGACAAATCAGTTTTCTTTACCTACAATCAGCCTGTGGATACGCTCCCTATACCCATCACGCAGGTACTGCTAAGCGATGCCGCCCAGCGCGACCTGGTCACAGCGCGGCGTAAGGCGTTGTGCGAGATTCTCTGGTGCGAGCGCTATCTGACACGCGAGGGGCTAATCGCCCGTGTCGAGGCCGTTTTGGGGAAAGGCTGCTTTGGCCGCTTTGCCTGGCAGGATACCTTTTACCGGGATATGCGGGTGGTCCGGGCAGCGTTTCGCCAGGCGGGGTATGAACTGGCCTACAGTCGCCGTCGTGCGCGGCCGGGGTACTACCTGCGCGGCCAGCCTCCCCTGGCTCCGGGGGTGCGCCGTGTCATCGCGGGGGCTGTCGCCGAGGTGGACCGCCAGCAGGCCGCGGTGACCCGTCGTCTGCGACCGGAAGAGCGCGCCCAACAGGGTCTCTCCCTCACCCACCTGGCACATCAGGTGGTCGCGTACCGTCGCGCACGACGAGGGGAAAACCATGCCTGAAAACGCCCTGCCCTACGGACGCTTCGTCCGCCTGGTGTTGGAGGCGCTCGAGGAAGCAGGCGTGCCCTATCTGGTCGGCGGTGCGGTCGCAGCCTGGGCATGGGGCGAACCGCGTGCCACGCGGGATCTGGATTTGGTCGTCGATCTTCCCGTGGAGGCTGCCGGGGGTCTGGCCGAGGCGTTGGCATCCAGAAACATTCCCCTCCCCGCCGAGATCATCCTGGATCGCCTGATCGAGGATCGAGCCGACGTCCCCTTGAGCGCGGTTCACGTTCCAACAGGCTACAAAGTCGATATCTACCTTCTCCGGCCCGGGGATGAACTACGCCAGGAAGCCTTTCGACGCCGCACACTGGTAGACCTTGGCCCGGAGTTGGGGAAAGTCCATCTGCACAGCCCGGAAGACCTGATCATTTACAAGCTCTGGTATTACAGCCTCAGCCAGCAGACCAAACATCTGCGCGACATTGCCTCCATTGTGCTTACGCTGGGCGGCGACCTGGACGAGGCCTATATCCGGCACTGAGCCCGGGAGAAAGGCCTCAACACGCTGTGGGAGGAACTCCTGGAGCGCACTCACTCCGGGGCCGGAGGGCAAGATGTTTGAACATACCAGGTAGAACGAGCGTTGCGATTTTTTCCACCAGGCTACACGATGGATATGCCGTAGCCATTGAACCTTGTCTTGTACTTCAGCGTTTCGATGTCACGCACTGAACGTAGCCCTCAACCGGGCAATCTCGACTGGCGAAAGTCACGGGAGCACCTGATCTTCCTGGCGACCTTCCTGCGCCCGCGCAACCCTGACCGGGACCCCGTTGATGCGGACTGGAGCCAGATGCTGGGGGAAGACCCGTTGATAACCGTGGAGCGGTTTCTGAAGCAAGGCATTCTGGCCCCATGCGGCATCCGCGAGATTCTGGCGCTGGAGCTTCCCAAATTGAAGGTGCGCGAGCTGAAAGCGCTTTTGAAAGGCATGGGCATGCCCGTGAGCGGGCGGAAGGACGAACTGGTGGCGCGCCTGGTACAGGACGGCAACCCGGGACTGCTGCTGAAAGTGCCGAACCGGTTTCTGGTGAAGCTCTCGGAGGAAGGGCGGCAGATCGTCGAGCATTTTCTGATACGGGGAGAGGCGATTCGCCAGGAAACTCCAACCGACTTACAGGAAGTCGTCAGAAAGGTACTGCTCTGGGTGCTGCTGGAAGGCATGGTTGCCGGGGTTGTGGGAAATGCGGTCTATGATTTGCTCAAAGCCTGGCTCTCACCCGAGCAAGCCGCAAAGCTGCCGCGGCCGCCCGCGGAGACGCCCTCCCCGGCCCCCGTCCCCTCCCCGAAGCAGACCCCTGCGCCGCCAGAGACGGGAACCCCCAAACCAGTTCGCCGCCCGGCAAAGGCCGGCCGCACGCTCCTGGGGAGGAAATACCTGGAGCCGGAGATGGTGCGCGTTCCTGCCGGGTATTTCTGGATGGGCAGCGATGAATTCGATAAGCAGGCAAGGGATAGAGAAAAACCCCGCCACCGGCTGTACCTGCCGGAATACTGGATCGGGCGTTATCCGGTCACCAACCGGGAGTACCGCCTGTTCCTGCTGGCCCATCCGGAGCGAAGAAAGCCCGCTGGTTGGGAAGGATTGGATTTCCCGGCGGGCAAGGCCGATCATCCGGTCAGGGATGTGACCTGGCACGATGCGCTGGCCTACTGCCGCTGGTTGTCGGGGCTTACCGGGCGGCGTTATCTGCTGCCCAGCGAAGCGGAGTGGGAAAAGGCGGCCCGCGGCACGGACGGGCGCATTTACCCCTGGGGGGACAGGTGGGACAAAAACCGCTGCAACACCTGGGAAGGCGGCATCAAGGACACCACACCGGTAGGGCGCTATTCCCTGGCCGGTGACAGCCCCTACGGCTGCGCGGACATGAGCGGCAACGTCTGGGAGTGGACGCGCAGTATTTACAAGAAATACCCGTACGACCCGCAGGACGGCCGCGAAAACCTGGATGCGCCGGACAGCGTTCTCCGCGTCTTGCGCGGCGGCTCCTGGAGCGGCATTAGCAGGCTCGCCCGTTGCGCCGTCCGTAACTGGGGTCTCCCAGACGTCCTCTTCTTCAACGTTATCGGGTTTCGGATTGTGCTCTCCCTGGCTGGTTCTGGTTCCTGAATGCTGGTTGCTGGTTTCTGGGGTTCTGAATCTCTGATGGGGGGGACGATACTGCGTATCGTTCGGGGGGCGTGCCCCCCAGCGTTTCCCGCCGAAGGCGGGTCGATTTTTTTGAATTTCTCGCCCTCTTCCTGTTTTTTACTCCAACACCCCCACGCCGCGTTCCCACTCCGCCTCCCCAGGTGTGATGTAGATGCGGGTGGTGTTCAGGCTGGCAGTACCTTAATGGTACAATATCGGGAAAGCATGACTGTATGACTTTCAGGAGAAATAGCATGGCTACAGGTGTGCGTGTACAGGCCAAAGGCCAGGTGACTATCCCCGCCCGTATTCGACGCCGGCTCAATTTGCAGCCAGGCGATCTGGTACTGTTCATCGAAACACCGGAGGGGGTGTTGCTACGCCGGGCAGAACTGGTGGATGAAACCGGGCTGCGGCAAAAACTCGCCACTGACATCGCTGATTTGCGTCAACGCTTTGGTGACTTACCAGCAGAAGAAATCCAGGCGTTGGTTGAGGAAGCCATTCAAAGCTCCAGACAATTTCCGGGGACGTAATGCGTGTGGTACTGGACGCCAACGTAGTCATCAGCGGTCTGATTTCGGATTCTGGGCCACCTGGACGCATCCTGGATGCCTGGGTGGAAGGGCGGTTCGAGCTGGTGGTTTCCGCTTCGATTCTGAAAGAATGGGAACGAGTGCTCTCGTATCCCCGCATTCGTGAACGCCTGGTCCCCCAACGAGCGCAGGACGTATTGAGAAGTGTGGAGACGCTGTCTCTGGTCGTACCCGAAAACATCGTACTGCCGGATTTGCAGATGGACCCCAGCGACACCATGTATCTGGCATGTGCGGTGGAAGGGAAAGCCGATTTTCTGGTTACGGGCAACCTGAAACATTTCGCCGAGGCACAAGGACGTTTTCGTACCTTGCGCATTCTTTCTCCGCGTGACTTTTTGTCCTTTATTGTATAGAATTGCAATACTTCCCTGGCCAGCGCCGGTTGGAGAATCCCCAGTTGGTTGCCTGTGTCACCAGAATAAAGGGGATAGCCTGCCAGAAAACTCCTCACTCCAACACCCCCACGCCGCGTTCCAGATCCGCCTTCCCCAGGTGTGACGTAGATGCGGGTGGTGTTCAGGCTGGCGTGGCCCAACAGCGCGGCCACCTTCTCCCGCGAAACGCCCGCACCCGAACCGGCCTGGCTACGCCGTCTGGACCGCCGCGCCCGGCGCGTGGTGGCCTTTCTGGAAAGCGAGGGGGAGATTCGTTCCGCGGACGTGGCCCGCCTGCTGGGCATTGGCAGGCGGCAGGCGCGCAACCTGCTGCGTCGGTGGGTGGCCGACGACTGGCTGGAAGTCGTCGACCCTGCCAACCGCAGCCGCCGCTACCGCCTGCAAAGTGACAGTCACCTTCGGCGGTGACTGTCACTTGACGGGCGTTGGGGACGTCGCACATCGCACACCGCACACCGCACTCCCCCCGGGACCGGTTCACCCCCACGGGTGTGGGGACATCGGGGCCGGGAGACGGGAGACGGGAGACGGGAGACGGGGGATGGGGGACGGAAGGTGGAGAGCGCGTCGCTCCTACGGGCGTTGGGGACGTCGCACATCGCACCCCGCACATCGCACACCGCACCCCCACGGGAACGGTTCACCCCCACGGGTGTGGGGACATCGGGGCGGGA
>JALUWE010000522.1 GCA_027019845.1 Anaerolineales bacterium
CTGGCGAGTTGCGGCCCCAGCACTGCGCCGAACACGCCGCCCAACACCACGTAGGAGATGGCGCGCCCGCGGCTTTCCGGGGGGTGAACTTCGGCAGCCGCGAAACGACCTAATTGCATCCCGGCGCGGGCCGCTCCGAACAGCATCATTCCCAGCAAGAAAAAGAGAAAGCTGCCGGACAGGATGGACAGCACCGCGATCAGGCTGCCCAAGATACCCAGGGCGATGCCGGACCCCAACCCGAGCCGGCGGCCTGTTCTATCCATGGTGGCCCCTAGCAGAAAGGAGGCCACTGCGGAGCCAATTTGCACCACCGCGCCGGGCAGCCCGGCCAGGGAGGGGGTGCCGCTCAACTCCGCGCCGACGATGGTGTTGACCGTGCCGGTGACGGACACCGCGGCAGTGCCCAGGCTTTGGGTGATCAACAGGGTGAGCGTGATGTTGCGTGCGATTTTGGGGTAGTTCATGGGGATTGGGGATTGGTAATTGTGAATTGTGAATGGTGAATGATGAATTGTGAACGGTTAATTGTGAATTGGGGATTGCATCTTGAGCGGAGGGCGAATGGAATTCGCTTGAAGTCGAAGGAGGGGGGTTGGGTATTGGTGCTTGTTACGCTTCTCCATAGTTCGTAATCAGCAGCTCGGTAATGGGGCCGCGGCGGGCGGGGTTGCTGTTGATCATACGGTTTGCCTGGACGCGGTGGAGGTGAAATCCGGCATACAGGCGGTCGAAGAAATCGTCGTGGGGGTCGATGTTGTGGGGGTCGGAGTTGCTGAGCATCAGTTTGGCGCCGGTGGCGTGCAGGCGGCGGTAAAACGCGGCCAGCCGCCGTTGTTCGTCGTCGTCGAAGGTGTAGCGGGCATAGGCGGTGAAGCTGGCGGTTGTGGTCAGCGGGCGGTAGGGGGGGTCGAAGTAAACGAAGGTATGTGCGTCCACGTGTGGGGCGCAGGCTTCGAAATCGGCGTGCTGGACGACAACCCGTTGCAATAAGACGGAGACGGCGCGCAGGTTGCCGGGGTCACAGATACGCGGGTTTTTGTAGCTGCCAAAGGGCACGTTAAACTCGCCTTTGGCGTTCACCCGGAACAGGCCATTGTAACAGGTGCGATTGAGGAAGATCAGTTGCGCGGTGCGCTGGATTGCTTGCGAGCGGGGTGTGGGGGAATCGAGTGCCGCCCGCGCGGCGTTGAATTCGGCACGGGTGCGGTAGAAGTAGTCTTTTTGTTCAGCAGAGGAAAGCCGGTGATATTCGGCCTGAATGTGTGCCAGGCGTTCGATCAGGGGTTCGCAATCGGTTTGCAGCGTGCGGTAGGCCAGGATGAGTTCGGGATTGCGGTCGAACAGGAAAAATTCGGCCAATGGGTAGTGTTGGGCCAGATGAAGGAAGACGGCGCCACTGCCGACGAACGGCTCGACGTAGCGGGTGATGCGGCCAGCGGGCAGTTCCGCGGGGAGGCGGGCGGTGATGGCGGGCAGCAGTTGGGTTTTGCCGCCAGCCCATTTGAGGAAGGGGCGTGCTGTTCGCATGGCTAAAACACCATCCCTTACCGGATCCGGCTGGCGAACCATTGCAACCCTTTACCGGTCGCTACTCCGATGATCGAACCGCGCAGCGCCCACAGGCTCATCTGACCGATGAGGAAGGGACGGAGCCCCAGGAAACTCCCGGCCCCAAGCACTTTCCTCATCATCAGGGCGGAGAGTGCGCTGATCGTTTGTGCCAGCGGAGACCCAATGAGATGCTCTAACACCGCACTCCCGACCCATGCCCCGACACTAATGATCAACCACCATTCTGCGCTGTGCGCCCATTTCCGCAGCGTGTTCCACTGGGTCACACCCAGCGCGACTCCGACCAGCAAACCCGAATTTGCCAGGCCTTTGGCAACCGCGGGGTTGGGGTCGATCAGAATTGCCACCAGATTGAAAGACAACAGCGCCAGATAGCTGAGTACGGCGCCCGCCAGGGTAGCAACCAGCCAGGATTTTGCCCAGTCCGCCCACTTACGTAACACCAGCCATTGCACCACCCCCACGGACATAACGATCACAGCCCCGACACTGGTAGTGGTCGCGACATAGTCAGGAAGCGTGCTGATCACCTGACCAATACGATGGCGCGTTACCCAGTCAGGGATGAGATACACCACTCTTGCCGCCAAAACCCGGGCAATCCGAGGGGTATACCAGGTCATCCATGATCCAAAGATTACGCTGGCAATCGTTGCAGTGAGCCAGCGAGACAAAAACTTATTACTTTCATCAGCTATCCGGTTGTTTTGCATGGGCAATCTCTGACATTTTACAAAGCGCAAGTATACCCCCTTTTTCCTGTTTTTCATGGCAGCAGAATGTCTGGTGGATGACGAATGTTTGCATTACATTTATAATGAGGGTATGTCAAACCCGTCCGAAAAATTGCCGCAGCCGCTCAAAAGCGGGAACATTTCTCTGGCCTGGGTTGAGTTATTGTACGAGATCATCCGCCAGTTCGCTTCCACATTGGACCTGGACGAGGTGTTGGGCAAGGTGCTCAGCCTGACCGTTCAGTCGGTGGGCGCGAACGAGGGCAGCATCTTTTTGCTCGACAACCAGGGTTGGGTGATCCGCAGCATCCTGGCACGTGGCAACCTGCCGCCGGAGGTCAAATTTCCGACTTTGGTGACCGTGATGAGTAAGGGGTTGGCAGGATGGGTGTACGAAAACCGTAAGGCGGACATCGTTCGAGACACCCGGAGCGACCCCCGCTGGGTTTCCCTGGAGGGTGACACGCTGGGGACGCGTTCGGCTATCGGCGTGCCTTTGATCCGCAGGGACAAAGTGATCGGCATCCTGACACTTACGCACCCCGAACCGGAGGCGTTTACGCACTGGCATTTGGAATTGATGAACGCCATCGCGCACCAGGCTGCGGCCGCGGTGGAAAACGCGCGGCTTTTTACGCAAGCCAATAACGAACGCCAGATGCTTCAGGCCGTGATCGCCGGTGTGCAGGATGCCATTCTGGTCACCGACATGCGTAACCGAATCATATTGTACAACCCTGCTGCGCGACAAAACCTGGGTCTTTCGGGCCAATTGCGTGGCAAACGGGTTGACATGGCGATATCCGAACCTGCCATATTGGATTTTTACCATTCAGCGAGCGAAGACCACCAGGTTTTCAAACAGGTCACGCTCGAAGACGGCCGCGTGTTCGATTGCTCGCTGGCGCGCGTGGCAGGCGTGGGGGTGGTGCTGACGATGCACGATGTGACCGCTTTCAAGAAACTCGATACGGCCAAAACCGAATTCGTCTCACAAGTGTCTCACGATTTGAAAAGCCCGCTGATGTTAATCGGCGGTTATGCCGCGGTGCTGGAAGAAGACCTGACCGGCGAACACCAGCTCTTTGCCCGGACTATCAGCCGGACGGTGGACCGAATGCGCGCCCTGATCGATAATCTGCTCGATCTGGAGCGCATCGAGATGGGCATCGAGACAGAATTCAAGCCCCTTGATGTGGGTTATCTGGTGCAAAATGTAAGCCGTGATTTCCAGGAAACAGCCCAGAAGAAAAACATCAAACTGAACGTGGAGATTACCGAGGGGCTGCCCAAAGTAAACGCCTCTTCCGTCCGGCTGGGGCAGGCAGTCTCCAATTTATTGAGCAACGCGCTGAAGTTCACACCGGAGGGGGGCGAGGTAACTGTGTATGTGGGGTTTGAGGAAGGCCGGGTGGTGGTACGGGTGAGCGATAGTGGGCCGGGTATCCCCCCTGGGATGCAAAGCAAACTCTTTCAAAAGTTCGCCAAACTGGGGCGCCAGGAGACCAAAGCTGAAGAGGGGCACGGGCTGGGTCTGGCGATTGTCAAAACGGTCGTCGAAGCCCACCAGGGCCGGATATGGGTGGTGTCTCGAGAGGGGGAAGGCAGCACCTTCGCGTTCAGTCTTCCCCCTGCCGACGAGGGTTGAATTTTAGTCTGTGAGCAAGGCGAGAATAGTGGGGAGTGTGCCGGGAGCGAAGGCCTCCACGATGACATCGGAGGGGGTGAGGTCCTGATCCCCGGAGTTGGGATTGCGGAAGCCGATGCAGCGCATTCCGGCGGCTTTGGCCGCGGCTACGCCGTGGGCGGAATCCTCGATCACCGTGCAACTCTCGGGCGCGAGCCCCATCCGTTCCGCGGCCAGCAAAAAGATGTCCGGCGCGGGTTTGCCGTTGGAGACCTCCTCGCCGCTGACAATCACTTCGAATTGGTTTTCGAGATCGAGTTTGCTCAGGATCAGGGAAATGATGTTGCGCGCCGATGAGGAGGCCAGCGCCAGCCGGACCCCTGTACTTTGCAGTTTCTCCAACAGCGACAGCAGCCCCGGCATGGGCTGGAGCAGGGCGGTCTGGAGGGCACGGTACATCGCCTGTTTATCCCTCTCGACCAGATCGGAAATGAGATGGGGGAGATTGTGTCTGATTTTGAGTTGTTCCCACTTTTTTTCGAGCGGCAAGCCGACAAAGGGGGCGTATTCTTTGGGGGTGACTTCGAAGCCTAATAGCCGGAACAACGCCTGGTTGGCGGCGTAGTACACCGGTTCGCTGTCCACCAACACGCCGTCCATATCGAAGATCAGGGCATGCTGGCCGGTGCGCCGCTCGTGTTCCGGGATGGCGTACAGGTACGAGTCCCGCCCGCGGCCTTTCATCCATTTGTGTTGGTGCAGGCGGCCCTCGCGGTGCATACCGGGCTTTTCAGACAGGCGCGCGGAGGCGGTGTTCTGCGGCCCGCCGGTAGCGTAGAGTTCGACCCGATCCCCCACCTTGATGCTGCCGCCCCGCACGACCTTCGCCAGATGGCCGATTCCGGCCAGCTTGATCGCTTGCGGGAGGGGTTTGGGCTGGGAGGCGTCCAGCCGTTCACAGCCGGTGCGGGGTTTGGTGATCTCGATGACGGCCTGGTCGCCCAGCCGGTAACGCGTGCCGGGCGTCATCTGGTCGAAGGTGAGGCCGTCCACGATGATCTGCTCACCCATTTCGCCGGGGCCGGTGCGGTAGCCCTCGGCGGCACGCGCGGCCAGCCAATCGGTGGGGATCAGGTTGAGTTGCCGGGAAGGGCTGTGCCCGGCTTTGCGGTCGCCCCGGATGCCGTGCCCAGGGATTAGGGTGGCGCTTTGCACCGGCACCCGGATGAAGGCCTCCCTCCGCTGGCCGTATTTTTTGTCGAGAGGCTGGATGACGATGGATTGAATGTGTGGCATTGTTTGTCTCGCTTGTTCAGTGGTCAGTGTTCAGTGGTCAGGGGCGTGCGATGTGTTGAGCTGTCTTACTTGTCTTATTTGTCTTACTTGTCTACCTGTCTACCTTTCCCCATGCAACGAGTTCGACCACTCAGACCACTCAGACCAGTAAGACCACTCAGACCAATCTTACGGGCTTTGGTTGAGGATGAGAGGGAAGAAGGCCTGACTACATGTGCCCGGTACGTTGCCCGCCAGGTGGTAGAGCGTGCCGCTGCCGTAATCGAGCACGTACAGTTCACCGTCGTAGCCCTCCCCAAACGAACTGATCTGTCCAGCGGCCTGGAGCAGGGTTTCGACATCCCAGCCGCCCATACCGTCCGGGGTCAGCCGCCAAAGCGTGCCCATGACAAAGTCCGCGAAATAGTAGCTGCCGAACATGTCCTCATAGCGGCAGCCGCGGTACACATACCCGCCGGTGATCGAGTGGCCGACCGCGTGGGTGTATTCGTGGATCGGGAAAGTGTACGTCTCGGTACAGGTCTGGGCGCTGAAGTTCGGCCCCTGCAGGCTGGCTTCGTAGCAGCTCCAACCGTAGTTTTCGCCGCCGGTGCTACTGGAGGGCTGGAAGTCGATCTCCTCGGCGGATTCCGCGCCCACGTCGCCGATGAACATATCGCCGGTGAGCGCGTCGAAGCTGAACCGCCAGGGGTTGCGCAGGCCGAGTGCCCAGATTTCGTCGCAGTCGCCGCCCGCGCCGTCCGCGAAGGGGTTGTCCGCCGGGATGGTGTAGGGGCCGCTGGCGCAGTCGGGGGGCAGGCCGTTGCCGTCCACGTCGATACGCAGCATCTTGCCGAGCAGCAGCTGGGTGTTTTGCGCGGTGAGGTTGGGATCATCGCTGCCGCCGCCATCGCCCAGACCAATGTAGAGGTAGCCGTCCGGGCCGAAGGCCAGGTGCCCGCCGTTATTGTCGTCGACGGGTTGGGTGACGGTCAGAATGACGGTGGAACTGATCGGGCCGGCGCGCTGCAGGGCCGCGGTAACCGTGACCGGGAAGGTGAACCGTTCGATCACGGTGTTGTTGTTGGCATCGGTGTAGTTGACGAACAGGTAGCCGTTTTGGGCGAAGTCGGGGTGGAAGGCCATGCCCAGCAAGCCCTGCTGCCAGCCGGTGCTGTTGACCCGTCCGGTGAGGCTGAGCACCAGCGTGGGGGTGACCGGGCTGCCGGGGTCGAGCTGGTAGATCAGGCCGCCGCGCTCGGCCACGAACAGGCGCTCATCCCCCGCATTGGCGACCGCGACCGGCTCGGTGAATCCGCTGGCAACGGTCT
>JALUWE010000523.1 GCA_027019845.1 Anaerolineales bacterium
CGCCGAAGCCGCCTTGATCGAATTCTTCAAGCGTATGCGCCCCGGCGACCCGGCCACGCTGGATAACGCCCGTGAGTTTCTGCAAGAACAGCTTTTCGACCAGCGCCATTACGATCTGGAACGCGTCGGGCGTTATAAGCTGAACCAAAAGCTCGAATTACGGGACATCATTCCCTTGACCCATCGCATGGTCACCAAATGGGACATTGTGCGTCTGCTGCGCAGGATGATCAACATCAACAACGGCGTTGAACCCCCGGACGATGTCGATCACCTGGGCAACCGGCGGGTCAAAACCGTGGGCGAACTGGTGCAAAACAAGCTGCGCATCGGCCTGCGCCGGATGGAACGCGTCATCAAAGAGCGCATGTCCATCCGCGACCAGGATCAAATTACCCCCGTCAATCTGGTCAACATCCGGCCGGTGGTGGCCGCGCTGCGCGAATTCTACGGCTCCAGCCAGTTATCCCAATTCATGGATCAAACCAACCCGCTGGCGGAGCTGCGCCACAAACGGACGCTGTCCGCGCTTGGGCCGGGAGGGCTGCGCCGTGAACGGGCCGGCTTCGACGTTCGTGACGTACACCACTCTCACTACGGGCGCATCTGCCCAATCGAGACGCCCGAAGGCCCGAACATCGGCCTGATCGGCCGGCTGGCTTCCTTTGCGCAGGTCAACGAATACGGCTTTATCGAGACGCCGTACCGCAAAGTGTTCCGCGCCCTCCCTTCGGACGACCCCCGCCTGGTGGGCCGCGCCCTGCGCGAAGAAGTGACCAACCCCGAGACCGGCGAGGTGATCGGGCAGCCCGGCGACCGCATCACGGAAGAGATGGCCGCGGCCATCCGGCAGCTCGAACCCCGTCAGATTTTGATCAAACCCTTCGTCTCGGATGAGATCGAATACCTTTCGGCAGACGCGGAAGACAAGTTTTACATCGCGCAGGCCAACACACGCTTGACCGAACACCGTGAATTTGTCAGCAACCGGGTGTCCAGCCGCTACCACTCCGGCTTCATGTTCACCAGCCCGGAAAACATCGATTACATGGACGTGGCGCCGCACCAGGTGGTGGGCATCAGCGCGTCGTTGATCCCCTTCCTGGAGCACGACGACGCCAACCGCGCGCTGATGGGTTCCAACATGCAGGCTCAGGCAGTGCCGCTGATCATCCCCGATGTGCCCATCGTTTCTACCGGCATGGAATACTACGCCGCGCTGGATTCGGGGCAGGTAATCATTGCCGAAGAAGACGGCATCGTGTTCTCTGTGACCAGCGATGAGATCGTGGTGCGCACGGACAAGGGCGAAGAGCGTGTCTACCAATTGCGCAAATACCACCGCTCGAATCAAAGCACCTGCATCGATCAACGCCCCGCGGTGGTCAAAGGCCAGCGGATTCGCAAGGGCGACATCATTGCGGATTCCTCCTCGACAGACGGCGGGGAACTGGCCCTGGGGCAGAATGTGGTGGTGGCCTTCCTGTCCTGGGAGGGCGGCAACTTCGAGGATGCCATCCTGATCTCCGAACATATTGTGCGGGAGGACCGTTTCACCTCCATTCACATCGAAAAGTACGAGGTGGAAGCCCGCGATACCCGCCTGGGTCCCGAAGAGATCACCCGCGACATCCCCAACGTCGGCGAGGACGCGGTCAAGGACCTGGACGAGATGGGCATCATCCGCATCGGAGCGGAAGTCGGCCCCAGCGACATCCTGGTCGGCAAGATCACGCCGAAGGGCGAGAAGGAGCTGACGCCGGAAGAGCGTTTGCTGCGGGCGATTTTCGGCGAAAAGTCGCGCGACGTGAAGGACACCTCGCTGAAGATGCCGCACGGCGAGCGCGGCAAGGTGGTCGATATTCAGGTGTTCACCCGCGAGGACAACAATGATCTGGCCGCGGGTGTGGACATGATGGTGCGCGTTTACGTCGCCCAACGGCGCAAGGCGACGGCGGGCGATAAGATGGCCGGACGCCACGGTAACAAAGGCGTGATCTCGAAAGTCGTCCCCATCGAAGACATGCCCTTCCTGGAAGACGGCACACCCGTGGACATCATTCTCAACCCCCTGGGGGTGCCGGGGCGCATGAACATCGGCCAGGTGCTGGAAACCCATCTGGGTTGGGCCGCCAAACAACTCGGTTTTCGGGCTGTCAACCCGGTCTTCGACGGTGCGAACGAAGCCGAGATCGAGGCTGAACTTGCCCGCGCCTGGATGATCGACGAGGCCTGGAAGGTGGCTGGCGAGACCGCCTGGGAGTGGGTAAAGCAGTTCGAGTATGATCCCGATGCTTTCGAAGACGAGGAAGAAGTGCGCAACTACTATCTCGAAGAGTGGTTGGGCGAGCGCGGTTATGACGTCTACCGGCTGGTTTCGGACCGCACCTATGCCCGCCGTTCCGTGTTGCGTGAATGGCTGCGAGATGAGGGCTATGACCCGGAGGCGATCCTGTTCTTCGAGGACACCGACATTCCGGTAGATGAACGCCAGGCGCAAAATGAGCGGGCTATTGATGCCTGCCTCTCTCTGTGGATCAAAAAGCTGGGATACGACCCCCAGGGACTGAGCGGCGAGGCGCTGCGGGCCAAGGCGCATGAAGTCATGTTGGAGACCGGCCAACCGATCCCCTCGCTGGGCAAGCAAATCCTGCGAGACGGTAAGACGGGCGAACCCTATGACCAACCCGTTACCGTGGGCGTGATGACCATGCTGAAGTTGCACCACCTGGTGGAGGACAAGGTACATGCGCGCTCCACAGGCCCGTACAGCCTGGTGACTCAGCAGCCGCTGGGCGGCAAGGCGCAATTCGGCGGCCAACGTTTCGGTGAGATGGAAGTGTGGGCGCTGGAGGCTTACGGCGCGGCCTACACGCTGCAAGAGATGCTCACGGTCAAATCCGACGATGTGCAGGGCCGCGTGAAAACGTATGAGGCTATCGTAAAAGGCGAACCCATCGAAGAGCCGGGTATCCCCGCTTCCTTCCGTGTTTTGGTCAAGGAATTGCAAAGCCTGGGGCTGGCGGTCGAGGCTGTGACCGAGAGCGGCGTAATCCGCTTCGGCAAAGAAGAAGACCGCACCCGCCCGCCGAAATTGGCCACCGGGTTGTTGGAGTTGGGTGGCAATTTTTGAACGAAAAAGCAAGCAAAATAACCCTTGACGTAATACTGCCCTGGGAGTAAAATTCTTTTTCGTCACGTACTCACGGGTGAGAGGGTTTTCCCTGCTCACAAACCTAAAAAAGTGAAGTGCTTTGAGGCCATCAATGTCGTAATGATGGCCTCAATTAATGGAAACCGACCGTTTTTCGTACAGGAGTTTGGAGGCAAGCGTGCCGACCATCAATCAATTAGTCCGTAAAGGGCGCAAGAGCAAAAAGACCAAGAGTAAGGCGCCGGCGTTGCAATACATCTTCAATTCGATGAAGCAGCGACGCATCCGCCAGCCGAAGGGCGCGCCTCAAAAGCGCGGGGTGTGTACCGTTGTGCGTACCATGACCCCGAAAAAACCGAATTCCGCCCTGCGCAAAATTGCACGTGTTCGCCTGACCAATGGAATTGAGGTAACGGCTTACATTCCAGGTGAAGGCCACACCCTTCAGGAGCACTCGGTTGTCATGGTACGTGGAGGTCGTGTAAAAGACCTTCCAGGAGTGCGCTACCACATCGTTCGCGGCAGCCTCGACACCACCGGGGTGGATGAACGAAAGCAGGGGCGTTCCAAATACGGAACGAAACGCCCCAAATAAGCTAACACAAAATCGCCGGTTTTTTTTACTCACCGGCGATTATTATCGTCAGATTTTATCGAGACGGAGAATTCGGATGCCCAGACGAAATCGACCCGAAAGAAGGAAAGTTGCGCCCGACGTGCGCTACAACAACGTGAAGGTGCAGTCCTTTATCAATCGTGTGATGAAGAACGGCAAGAAGAGCGTGGCCGCACGGATTGTGTATGATGCTTTCGACATCATCGAAGCGCGCACCAAGAAGAACCCGGTGGAGGTTTTCGAGCAGGCGCTCAAGAACGTCTCTCCTATCATGGAGGTGCGACCACGGCGAGTAGGTGGAGCGACTTACCAGGTTCCGATGGAAGTGCCCGCTCACCGCCAGTTTGCTTTGGCTACCCGTTGGTTGATCGCCTCTGCGCGCGCCCGCTCCGGCAAATCCTTTGCGCAAAAACTGGCTGCCGAATTCATGGACGCGGCCAATAACACCGGCCCCGCGGTACGTAAGCGTGAAGAGACCCACCGCATGGCCGAGGCCAACCGCGCCTTTTCCCACTACCGCCTGTAAAGTTTGGCCTGTAAAATTTGGATTGGTAAACAATGGCTCGCGAGAAACCCCTTCATCTCTACCGGAACATCGGTATTATCGCGCACATCGATGCCGGGAAGACCACCACCACCGAGCGCATCCTGTATTACACCGGCAGGACGCACCGCCTCGGTTCGGTGGACGACGGCACCACTGTTACCGATTGGATGGAGCAGGAGCGCGAGCGCGGTATCACCATTGTCTCCGCGGCGGTGACCACCTTCTGGAACGAGTACCAGATCAACATCATCGACACCCCCGGGCACATCGATTTCACCGCGGAAGTGCAACGCTCTTTACGCGTTTTGGATGGGGGGGTGGTTGTGTTCGACGCGGTACAAGGGGTCGAGCCGCAAAGTGAAACGGTCTGGCGTCAGGCCGACCGCTTCCGGGTGCCCCGCATCTGTTTTGTCAACAAGATGGACCGTGTGGGGGCCTCCTACGAGCGCACTATCGACATGATCCGCGAACGATTGGGCGCAAACCCGATAGCGGTGCAATACCCCATCGGCAGCGAGGCGGATTTCGTCGGCGTGGTCGATCTGATCAGCAACCAGGCCATTATTTGGGAAGATGAAAGCGGCGCCGCGCCCAAAGTCGTCGATGTGCCCGCGGATTTGCTCGACGAAGTGGAAATACAACGCGAACAGATGATCGAGCAAATTGCGGAACTGGATGACGATCTGACCATCAAATTCCTGGAGGGCGAACCGATCAGCACCCAGGAATTGAAAACCGGGCTGCGCAAGGCCGTCATAGCAGGTCAGGCCACTCCCGTATTTTGCGGCACTGCGCTGCGCAACAAAGGCATCCAACCGCTGCTCGACGCGGTGATCGATTACCTGCCTTCCCCACTGGACATCCCCCCTGTGGTCGGTTTCGACCCGCGGGACGAGGAACGGGAGATCACCCGCCCCGCGGAGGACGAGGCCCCGCTGTGCGCCCTGGTCTTCAAAATTGTGACCGACCCCTACGTAGGCCGCTTGGCGTACTTCCGGGTGTATTCCGGCAAGATCAGCAAAGGCGCGCAGGTGTACAACTCAACCGAAGGCAACCGCGAGCGCATTGGCCGCCTGATCCGCATGTATGCCGACCGCCGGGAAGAGATCGACGAAGTGCGCGCCGGCGACATCGGGGCCACACTGGGCCTCAAACGCACCTTCACCGGCCACACCCTGTGCGACCCGGCCAACCAGATCGTGTTGGAGAGCATCTCGTTCCCGGAGCCGGTTATTTCCGTGGCCATCGAGCCGAAGACCAAAGCGGACCAGGATAAGATGGCCGATGCCCTGCGTAAACTGGCCGAAGAAGACCCCACCTTCCAGGTTCGCTCTGACGAAAACACCGGTCAGACCATCATTTCCGGCATGGGCGAGTTGCACCTGGAAGTGCTGGTGGAACGCATGAAGCGTGAGTTCCGCGTACAGGCCAACATTGGCCGCCCGCGGGTGGCCTACCGCGAGACCATCACCCGCCCCGTAGAACGGGCTGAGTTCCGATACGTCAAACAAACCGGTGGACGCGGCCAATACGGGCATGTGGTGCTGGAGATCGAACCGGCCCCGCCGGGCAACGGCATCACCTTCGAGAACAAAATCGTCGGCGGCGCCATCCCCAAAGAATTCATCCCCGCGGTGGAAAAAGGGGTCCGCGAGGCCGCTGAAAGCGGCGTGCTGGGCGGCTATCCGGTGGTGGACATTCACGTCCGCCTGTATGACGGTTCCTTCCACGAAGTGGACTCGAGCGAAATGGCTTTCAAGCTGGCTGCCTCTATGGCCCTGAAAGAGGGCCTCCAAAAAGGGCGACCTGCGTTGTTGGAACCCGTGATGAAGGTAGAGGTGGTCGTTCCCGAGGAATACTTGGGTGAGATCATCGGCCAACTGAACGCGCGGCGCGGCGAAATTTTGGGCACCGAGATGCGCCCCGGCAATGCTCAGGCTGTCAAGGCCATGGTGCCGCTGGCCGAAATGTTCGGTTATGCCACCAGTCTGCGTTCCGCCACGCAGGGCCGCGGCGTTTTCACAATGGAATTTGACCACTACGCGAAAGTGGACAAAAGAATTGCCGATACTATCGTAAGTGCCGGCTAAACTCAAAATATTTACAACAACACGGAGAGAAAACCAATGGCGAAGGAGACATTTGAGCGCACCAAGCCGCACCTGAACGTGGGGACGATGGGGCACATCGACCACGGCAAGACCACGTTGACTGCGGC
>JALUWE010000524.1 GCA_027019845.1 Anaerolineales bacterium
CCTCCATATCCGATCCGAGAATGGGTGTTGCGGTTTCGATGAACCACACATAACAAAGTACGCAGCACCCGAAAGAAAGTTTCATCCCAGGATTATACCCTTACCACGCACCGGATAGTGATACAATCCAGTATCCAGTATCCAGTATCCAGTATTCAGTATTCAGTATTCAGTATTCCTCCTTCGACTACAGGCTCACTCCGTCGGCCTTCCGCTCAGGATGCAATTACCCAATTACTCGATTACCCAATTACCCGATACCCATCGTCCGCCCTCCGCTCAGGACGCAATACCCAATATCCAATACCCAGTGACACGGTGTACGCACATTCAACTTTCTTGCAGGCAGCCTTCGACTTTCAACCCGGACACCAGCTATGCTCGAGATCGTTCCCTTTACCCTCGGACCCTTTATGACCAATGCCTACCTGGTGGGCAGCCCGCGCAGCGGGGAAGCGGTGGTGATCGATCCGGCCTGGGATGGGCACATCATCCTGAAAGCGGCGCAGGAGCGCGGCTGGCGCATCACCAATCTGTGGTTGACCCACGCGCACATGGACCATCTCGGCGGGGCAGCCGCCATCGCGGACGGATGTAACCCGCCCCCACCGGTGGCCCTGCACCCCGACGATTACTGGCTCTGGCGCAACGAGGGCGGCGCACCCTGGTTCGGGATGCGCCTCGACCCCGGGCCGGAGCCGACCATCGATCTGGCGCATGGGATGACGATGTATTTGGATGGGGTGGAATTTCAAGTGCGGCACGCGCCCGGCCACACGCAGGGGCACGTTATGTTTTACCTGCCCGCGCAGGCCGTCTTGTTCTGCGGGGATGTCATCTTTCAGGGCAGCATCGGGCGCACGGATTTACCCGGCGGGGATTACGATCAATTGATCGAGAGCATCCGAACGCAGGTGCTCAGCCTTCCCGATCAAACCCGCCTGCTCACCGGCCACGGCCCCGAGACCACCGTCGGGGTCGAGCGTGTGCACAACCCCTTTCTGTAACAGTACTTACGCAGTTGGGACCTCACAGGTCTACTACCACACGATGCAGGAAGATTTTACCCAAAATCGATTGCATCCGGGCATCTCCATGCGCTTTGAGACCTGTGAGGTCCGGGTGCGACTTTTCAAGTGCGTAAGTCCTATCTGTAAGCGGGGATTCCCCAATCTACTTCGCATAATCCACTGAGCGCGTCTCGCGGATCACCGTGACCTTGATCTGTCCGGGGTACTTCATATTTTCTTCGATTTGTTTGGCAATGTCGCGGGCAATGCGGGCGGCAGCCAGATCATCGATCTGATCGGGGCGCACAATGATGCGCACCTCGCGGCCGGCTTGCAGCGCAAAACTCTCTTTCACGCCTTTGAAGGTGTTGGCGATCTCTTCGAGGGCGCGGATACGTTTGATGTATTCGTCCAGGCTTTCCCGCCGTGCGCCCGGCCGCGCGCCAGAAATAGCGTCCGCCGCCTCCACGATAATGGCCTCCAGGCTTTCCTGTTCGACTTCGTGGTGGTGCGAGGCGATGGCGTTGATCACTTTGGGGTGCAGGCGATGCCGCTTGGCGATGTCCGCGCCGATGGCCGCGTGTGTGCCTTCGATGTTATGGTCGATTGCCTTTCCCAGATCGTGTAGCAGCCCGCCCATTTTGCAGATTTCAACGTCCGCGCCAAGCTCCGCGGCGATCACCCCGGCCAGACGGGCGGTTTCCACCGCGTGGTGAAGTTGGTTCTGCCCGTAGGATGTGCGGAACTTCAGGCGGCCAAGAATTTTGGTCAGTTCCGAGGGCAGGCCATGCACGCCCGCGTCGTAAGCGGCCTGCTCCCCGGCCTCGGCTACGATGCGTTCCACCGCTTCTTTTTCTTTCTTGAGAATTTTCTCGATGTGCGCGGGGTGAATACGGCCATCCAGGATAAGACTGGCCATCGCTCGCCGGGCCACCTCCCGCCGGACTGGATCGAAACAAGAGATCGTAATCGCCTCGGGGGTGTCGTCCACGATCACGTCCACCCCGGCCACTTGCTCGAACGCCCGGATGTTGCGCCCGTTACGCCCGATGATGCGGCCCTTCATGTCGTCGGAGGGGAGGGGCACTACCGAGGTAGTGATTTCGTTGACGTGCTCGGAGGCCACGCGTTGGATGGCCAGGGCAATCAATTCGCGCGCTCTGCGTTCCCCCTCTTCGCGCGCTTCGGCCTCTACCTGCCGGATGATGCGCGCCATATCGTTGCTGGCCTCTTTTTCCACCTCTTTGAGCAATAGCTCGCGGGCCTCCTCTACGGTCATAAGCGAGATTTCTTCGAGCTTCTTTAACTCTTGCTCATGGAGTTTGCCGATTTCGTTCGCCCGCCGGTCGAGCGCGCTTTGCCGTTTGTTGAGTGTTTGCTCGCGCCTTTCCAGGCGTTCGGTGCGTTTGTCCAGCGCAATGCGCCGCTTGTGCAAGCGGTCCTCTTCGCGGCTCAATTCCCTACGTCGTTTTTCCGCCTCGGCTTCCGCCTGCTGGCGAATCTCCAGCGCTTTGTCTTTGGCTTGTAACTCCAGTTCACGCGCTTTCTTCCTGGATTCGGCCAGGATGCGTTCGGTTTCTTCCTGGATGTTTTTGTGTTGTTTCTGAAGCTGGTAGCGATGGTATAAGTAGCCCAGCGCTGCTCCGACAACCAAAGCAGCCAGGACTGCAATAACGAAAATGACCGGGTTCATTTTTTATTCCTCTTGATAATCGATCTGATGATGTGTGTCTTCCCAAATTCTTTGAATAACCGAAGAGGTGATCTCGTAAGTAAATCCTCGCCGGGATAAAAACCCATACATTTTTTTCCTGAACTCATCGAAATCCCGAGTTCTCAACCGCCGCGCCTTCTTTTGAGCGGCTTTATAGGCCAGTGCGTCTTCGTCCACGGCGGCCAGCGTTTCTTCGATGATCTCTTCCTGGACCCCTTTTTGTCTGAGTTCCATACGCAAGGCATAGCGCCCGCGCGGGCGGAACTCCGAGCGATTTTCGACCCATAGCCGGGCAAATTCGTGATCGTCCACCAGGCCTATCTCGCGCAGTCGTGCCAGAACGGCCTCGATCCGAATCTTTGAGACATCATGTTTTTTCAGATTTGCCCGAATTTCCGCCTCGCTGCGCGGGCGGTAGGAGAGGAATTTGAGGGCCCGTTGGTAGGCGACCTCGTTCCGATCCTCTTCCTGCAGGGCGGCGATTTTCTCCTCGCTCAACTCCTGGCCGACTTGCAACCAGGCGGCCACAATGCGTGCCAACCCAAATGCGAATTCGCCATCGAGGTAGATGTTTACCCGTTGGGGATTCCGTTTCTGGACTTTGATGGCCGTGATTTTGCGAGACATGTTTTTGTTAAAGCAACAGCCGTGCGCCTGCATTCAGGCCACGGCTTGTGGAAGGTTCCCGTATGGATTCTTCGACGTGTGTCCGGAACCGGGTCCGGCATCGACAGCGGGATGGATTGAATCTAGGAATTCCTGGGTGCGTTTACCTCCACCTTCTCGCGAAGGTGCTGGAAAAACGTTCAGGAAAAAACTAGATAAAGAGGCGTGTTTTTGATCTCAGCATTTGGATTACAAAGCGATAGTGTGCGCAATCCAAAAAGTTGAAATTCCTTTGAATAGTGCTGTTTTTGGTTTTATGCCTGTCTGTGTGCTGGCAGAAGTTCATTAGCGCTTGTATGCTGGAGAACGGTTTTCGTTTTTTTGTGTGCCAGTTTTGCTCACAGGCATCATTCAAAGCAAATGGATAAACTGAGATTTCAAAGCCGTGGCCGCGCGAACGCGGAGGAAGTATTTGGTTATCTTATTCGCCCTCGACTGCCACCGGCGTAGGGGGCAGTAAAAGTTGGCGAATGGCGATTTCGATTTCTGCGCTTAGTTCGACGTTTTCGCGCAGGAATTGTTTGGCGTTCTCGCGTCCCTGTCCGAGACGCAGATCGCCGTAGGAGTAGAAAGACCCTCGCTTGGTAATGATTTCGTTTTCCGTAGCCAGGTCCAGCAAGTCTCCAACTTTGGATATGCCTTCGTTGTACATGATGTCGAACTCGGCGGTGCGGAAAGGGGGGGCGACCTTGTTCTTGACCACCCGGACGCGGGTGCGGTTGCCTACGATCTCCGATCCGATCTTGATCGATTGGATGCGGCGCACATCCAGGCGCACGGAGGCGTAAAATTTCAGGGCTTGCCCGCCGGTGGTGGTTTCCGGGTTGCCAAACGTGACACCAATTTTATGGCGCAACTGGTTGGTGAAGATCACCGCGGTGTTGGTTTGCTTGATGGCGCCGGAGAGTTTGCGCAAAGCCTGCGACATCAGCCGTGCCTGGCTGCCCATCGAAGCGTCGCCCATGTCCCCTTCCAGTTCGGTGCGCGGCACCAGAGCAGCCACCGAGTCGACCACTACCACGTCGATGGCGCCGGAACGCACCAGGGTTTCGGCAATTTCCAACGCCTGTTCGCCCATGTCGGGTTGGGAGATGTACAGATTTTCGATATCCACGCCCAACCGCTCGGCGTAGGCCGGGTCCAGCGCGTGTTCCATGTCGATGAACGCACACACGCCGCCCATGCGTTGGGCCTCGGCTATCACATGCAGACAGAGGGTGGTCTTGCCGGACGATTCAGGCCCGTAAATCTCTGTGACACGACCGCGTGGAAGACCGCCTACCCCCAGCGCGATATCCAGGGAAAGCGAACCGGTCGGAATGGCTTCCACCATCAAATGGGTGGCTTCACCCAACCGCATGATTGCACCATCGCCATAGCGTTTGCTGATCTGGCTGAGTGCGTTATCCAGGGCGTGTTCTTTGCCTTTTCCCATTGTTAGAAGTGTACATGAAGATGAAAAATGTGGCAAGAGTTAACCTTTCCGTAAATCTATTCCATCTCCCCGCAATGGTGTTAGAATCCTGGGACAACATTCGGCCAACACAGGCCAGACCTGACCGCCCGCTTTGCCCGTCAGTGATAGGACTTACGCACTTGAAAAGTAGCACCCAGACCTCACAGGTCTCAAAGCGCATGGAGATGCCCGGATGCAATCTATTTTGGGTAAAATCTTCCTGCATCGTGTGGTAGTAGACCTGTGAGGTCTCAACTGCGTAAGTACTGTCAGTGAGAAATCGAACGAAAATCGTTGAACAACGCTCCGCAGTGGCCGTGATGGACGCGGTCACCCGCGCGGCTAAATCGCCTGGAAGGAGGTGAGCTTGTCCGATATCAAACGCATTCTTTTCGTCTGCCTGGGCAACATCGTGCGCAGCCCCCTGGCGGAAAACATGTTCCGGCACCTGGCAAACCAGGCTGGGGTAGGCCATCGCTACCAGGTGGATTCTGCCGGGACAGGCGGCTGGCACGTCGGTGAGCGGCCAGATGCGCGCATGCGCCGTGTAGCTGCCCGCCGCGGCTTCAAGTATGATGGCCGCGCCCGGCAGTTTTCCCCCCGTGACTTCGACCGTTTCGATTGGATCATTGCCATGGATGCTGGCAACCGCCGCGACCTCGAACGCATGGCCCGCACGCAGGCAGACCGCGACAAAATCCGCCTGCTGCGCGAGTTCGACCCGTTGGGTGGCCCGCGCGCGGCAGTGCCAGACCCGTACTATGGCGGCATTCGCGGCTTCGAGGAAGTGTACGACATCGTGGAACGCTCCTGCCGGGGGCTGCTGGAGGCCCTGGAAGGCGAGCGATGATCCCCGCAGTGGTCACAAGCTGGCTGGCAGAAAGCGGCTATGGCCCGGTGGTCGCCAGGCAGCCGGTGGGGGGCGGCTGTATTAGCAATGGCGTGCGTCTGACGACCCGCTCAGGCGAGACCTTTTTCCTCAAAATCAATGCCCATTGCCCGGCAGATATGTTCGCCCGGGAGGCCGAAGGGCTGGAGGCTTTGCGTTGCCCGCAGGGGCCGCGTTTCCCCAAGCCATTTTTGTTTGGCGCGGATTTTTTGCTGCTCGAAGATTTGAACCCCGCGCCGCGCGCGCCGGGCTTTTGGCGCACGTTGGGCCGCCAACTGGCCGTACTACATAACCGCACCGCGCCGCGCTTCGGGTTCGCGCACGACAACTACATCGGCAGCACGCCGCAGCCCAACCCGTGGAGCGACGATGGGTACGCGTTTTTCGCCCAACACCGGCTGGGCTACCAGGCGGAACTGGCCGGGCGGAGGGGGTTGCTCACCCCGGGCGAGGTCGCCCAGGTGCTCAGATTGGCTGCCCGGCTGCCGGAGCTGGTCCCGGAACAACCCCCCTCTCCGCTGCACGGCGATTTATGGAGCGGCAACATCATCACGGACCAGGCCGGGCGGCCGGCGTTGATCGATCCCGCCGCGCACTACGGCTGGGGGGAGGCGGATCTGGCGATGACCGCCCTTTTTGGGTCGCCCCCGGATGCGTTTTACGATGCCTATCAGGAGGCGCGCCCCTGCCCCCCGGGCTGGCGCAGCCGTTTCCCGCTGTACAATCTTTACCACCTGTTGAATCACTTGAATTTGTTCGGAAGGGGGTATTACGGCCAGGTGATGGCGGTTTTGCGCCGCTTCGCCTGAGTGTCCAGGGACAGCCTCATGCTTGCATGGCGAGTTTGTCGGTTTGGGTGAGCACTTGATAGACCTGGATCGGCGTGCTGCGTCCGCGGATGCTGGTTTCCCCAATGCGGATTGAGTCGAATTCGCCGCTCAATGCCGCGCGGGTGGCCGGGCCGATCAACAATTTGCCGGGTTTGGCGAGTTCCTCCAGGCGGGAGGCCACATTGACCGTATCCCCCAGCACGGTGAGTTCGACGTGCTCTTTGGTGCCAACGTATCCTGCCATGACCGAACCGGTGTTGACTCCCACCCCAATGCGAAAGGGGGCTACCTCGCAATACAACCCTTTTTCCACGCTCTTGAGCATTTTGAGACCGGCGCGCACCGCCTGTACTTCTGGGATGTTTTCGTTGCGGGTCATGCCGAAGACCGCCATGACGCCATCTCCCAGATATTTGTTCACCAATCCGCCGTGCTCGAACACGATATCGGTGATCGCTTTGTAGAATTGCCCCAGCGATTTGCCGAATTTTTGCACGCCCATTTCCTGCGCCATGCGGGTGGAGTCTACAATGTCCGCGAAAAGGACGGTGACTTTTTGCTTTTGAAGCCCTGGGAGCTGGCCGGTGCGCAGGTAGTCTTGCAGCAAGTAGTCCACCTCAGAGGCCGAGAGGAAGCGTTGCAGCAGATAACGCGTTTTTTGCTCTTCGCGGACGCGTTCCAATAGCAGCACGCGTTGGATGGTCAAAGATGCCAGATGGCTGATGGCAACGGCCAGTTTTACGTCCTGCTGGTCGAAGGGGCGCGATTCGGGGTTCGATTTGTACATGTAGAGCAGGGCGATGACATCCTGGTTTGCCATGATGGGCACGCATAACGCCGACCGCATACGGTGGGGGGAGTCGCTGTTTCGTATGCTCTGCTCGGTTTCATCCATGTCGGGAATGGCAATGGTGGTCTTTTGTTGGATGGCTGCCTGGGCGATGGAAGAGGGGATGCCGTATGCTTCCAGTTTGCCGAATTCCGTTGCCAGGATGATTTCACATTTATCCGTCCCCATGAATTGTTGGATGAGTTGGGAAAGTGTGCGCAAGGCGGCATCGATGTCCAGAACTGTGTTGAGCTGGCTGGCTACCTCATACATCAAAACCGCGTGTTGATCGAAAGATTCGACCAACAACTCGCGAGTCAGGGGGCGGGTTCCAGACGCGCCTCGAGGGTGGGGTCGATGCGTGTTCGTCGCCCTGTAAAAATTTAGATTGAGCAGGCAGGTACCAATGCGAATGATGTCGTTTGTCCCCAACCGGTAAGGGTGTTCCAGACGGTTTCGGTTGACGAAAGTGCCGTTGGTGCTATTCAGATCAATGAGGGTGACGATGTTTGTGTTGGCGTCGAAGTTGATCTCGGCGTGTTGACGGGAGGCGGAGCTGTCATTGATGATGATGTCGTTGGTGGCGCTGCGGCCAATGGAGTTTTTGCCCGGCTTGAGGACGTATTCACGTGGTTCGCCATCGGCTGAACGGATCGTGAGCGTCCAGGTTCCTTTGGATGTCATCTTGGAAAGCAATCCATAACAAACAAAATGTTTGTTTCGTAAAATTTGTTTTCTTGCCTTGAATACATCATAGCATCATTTAAATGAACGTGCAAGTAAGTGAATTTTCGGGAGGGCGGGCGAATCTCGTAAAACAGCAGGGTAGGTGAGGGGCATTGCCCTCGCCTACCCTGCGTCCTCCAACCGCGAATGCAACCGCTCAACCAGGGGGCACCCCCTTGTCCATCCCAAGGTTAGAACGTTGAAAAGACTGCTCCTGAACGGATGATTGCCCCTGGCAGGGGCGGGTTTTTCAACGAAACTTTGGGGTGTTTATCAGAAGCGAAAATACTCGTCAAAATCCGGCTGCCATCCCTGTGGGTGGAATTCGCCGCTGGCCGTGTCCTGTACGTATTTGCCAGCAAAGTTGCCGTTGGCAATGTGTTCGAGCGCGTCGATCAACACATCGATCTCCTCGTGCGTGTTGTAGAGACCGAAGGAAATGCGTACCAGACCGGGCATATCGCGCTTGTCGTTTGCCAGGATGTTCTCGCGCACGGCCTGCGATTCGGATTCGGAGAGATGCAGCAGGTGCAAGATGTAGGGGTGCGCACAAAAACAGCCGTTGCGCACGCCGATGCCAAATTCGTGCCCCAGGATCGAGGCCACCAGAAAGTGAGACATGCCCTCCAGGTTGAAAGGCACCACGCCCAGCCGTTCTCCTGCCGAGGCCGGGTCATCGCTGCCGTAGATGCGCATCCCGGGGATGTGGGGGAGTTTACGCAGCAGGTATTCGGTCAGTTCGGCTTCGTGTTGGGCCACCGTGTCCATGCCGATCTCTTCCAACTGGCGGAGGGCCGCGGCCAGCGCCACCGCGCCAACAACGTTGGGAGAGCCGGCCTCGTCCCGGTCGGGCGGGCCGGCCCAGACGGCTTCGTCGAGCGTCACAATGGCGACCGTGCCGCCCCCCACCAGGTCGGGGTCGCCGCGCTCGAACGTGTCGCGGCGACCGATCAGGGCGCCGGTCCCGAACGGAGCATACATCTTGTGTGCAGAGATGGCGACGTAATCCAGATGTCCGGGGTCGTCTAGCGGGCGCATGTCGATTTTGCGATGCGGTGCGAGTTGGGCGCAGTCCACCGCGATTTGTGCGCCCACCGCGTGCGCTTTTTCGGCCAGCCGGTGAATGGGGTTCAAAAACCCGGTCACGTTGCTGGCGCCAGAAACCGCCACCAGCGCGATCCGTTTTCCGTACTCGGCCAGTTTTTGATCGAAATCCGCTTCGTCCAGTCGCCCGTCAGGGGTAAGGCGGACGTGCAGCGTCCGGGTGACCATGCGCCAGGGGAGATCGTTGGAGTGGTGTTCCATACCCGTGGTGAGCAGGATGTCCCGCTCCGCGGAAAACGGGAACCGCCGCGCCAGCTTGTTGAGCGCCTCGGTGGTGTTTTTTCCGAAGATGCAGGTGTGCGTGGCCGGGTCCGCGCCCACAAAGCGCATGGTGGTGACGCGCGCCTGCTCATACACGTGGGTGGAAAGTTGGCTTTTGAAGCCCGTGCCGCGGTGTACGCTGCTGTAAAACGTCAGAAAGTCGTTTACTTTCTGTTGTACCCTTTTGAAGGATGGTGTGGAGGCGGCATTGTCGAAGTTGATGTAGCGTCGGTGCGTGCCGTTCAGGGTGGGCGTTTCCACCTCCAGGCCGGTGAACAAGTGCTCGAAAGTTTGGGGGTGTGTAGAAGTTGTCATGCTCTCTTTTCCTGGGTGTGGCAGAAGGTTTTACGCGCTGCGTGTTGTGTGCCCCCACTACGCACGGAACACGTTGCTGACGCGTTAGTACCAATTAGTGGGAGAAAGAACTTGCGTTAGGGGGCAAAGTGGGATAAAATGTGGGAGATTGTGGGTTAAAGTGGATCGAAGTGGGACGCCGGGACCTCCCGGCGTTCGGTAGTTAAGGAGAAACTAGAACATATGTTTTTGGGTCGGTACACCCACAATATCGATAGCAAAGGCCGCCTGACTGTCCCGGCGCGTTTCCGGGAGTATTTGTCCGAGGGAGCATACATCAGCCAGGGTTTCGATCACAACCTGATGGTGTTGACTACCGCAGCTTTTGAGCAGCTATCCAAAACCATCAATCAGATGAGTATAACCGACCCCACCAATCGGCAGCTCAAGCGGCTGATCTTCGCGGGCGCAGATCGTGTGGAACTGGATCGGGTGGGCCGTATCCGCATTCCACAATTCCTGCGGCAGGTCGCCAGCCTGGACGGCGAGGTGGTTTTGATCGGCGTGGGCGACTATTTCGAAATCTGGTCTCCAGAAGCGTGGTCTCCTCTGGCTGCTGAACTCCAGGATACGCAAGCGAACGCCCAACGGTTTGCCGCGCTGGAGCTTTCCAGCCGCAATTTTTGATGCACAAACCCGTACTTTACCAGGAAATTATACACGCTTTGCAGCCGCACGACGAGGGTCTATACGTGGATTGCACCGTGGGCGCGGGCGGCCACGCGCGTTATATTTTGCAAGCCAGCGCCCCGGGCGGCAAGCTGCTCGGTTTGGACCTCGATCCGCAGGCCATCGAGACCGCCCGCCAGCAACTGGCCCCCTTTGCCAGCCGCGCGGTGCTCGTTCATGCTTCTTACACCACCCTGCAACGCCAGTTGGCGGCGGTGGGCTGGCGCGCGGTGGACGGCATTCTGCTCGATCTGGGCGTTTCCTCGATGCAACTGGACACTCCGGCCCGCGGCTTCTCCTTTCGGGCGGACGAACCACTGGACATGCGCTTCGACCCGACCCGGCCAGGCGGCGTGACGGCTGCCGATCTGGTCAACACCCTCCCCGAGAGGGAACTGGCCGACATCATTTTTCGCTACGGCGAGGAGCCTCGCTCTCGCCGGATTGCAAAGGCCATCGTCCGGGCACGCCCCATCGAGAGCACCGCGCATCTCGCCGAAGTGGTTGCCAAAACTATGCGCGGCAAAAAGAAAATTCACCCGGCCACACGCACTTTTCAAGCGTTGCGCATTGCAGTCAACCGGGAATTGCAGGCCGTACAGGCTGTTTTGCCCCAGGCCGTAACCGCCCTCCGGCCTGGCGCGCGGCTGGCTGTGATCTCTTTTCATTCGCTGGAAGACCGCATTGTCAAGAATTTCTTTCGCCAGGAGAGCCAGGATTGCCTCTGTCCTCCTGGCCAGCCGGTTTGCACCTGCGATCATCAGGCAACCGTGCGGCTGGTTACCCGGAAACCCATCCGGCCCTCCCCGGAGGAAGTTCGCAGCAACCCTCGGGCGCGTTCATCCCGCTTGCGCATCGTAGAAAAAATATAAAAACCATGCACACGCCACTTGTACAGGTCTATAAAAATGCTCCCTGGCGAGTCCAATTGCAGATGATTGGACTGTTTTCACTTGCATTGGTGATGGTTGGCCTGGTGGCGGGAATTTATCTGAACGTGACGGCCCGGGCCGCTACTGCTGGCCGGAAGATTCAAGAAATGCAGACGCAGATACTACAATTGCAGCGCACCAATGCGGACCTGGAAACCCAGCTTGCGTTGCTCACCTCTGTTCGCTCGATGGAGCAGCGGGCGGTGGCCTTGGGATACCGGCCTGTCGATCCCGGTCAGGTGCTCTACCTGCCGGTGCCCGGTTACGCAGGCCGGCAGGAAGCTGTGCTCGCCTCCCCTCCGGGGCCGGCTGTGGCCTCCGCTCCCGACTTGCCGCCCGAATTTACAGAGACTTTGGTGGATTGGCTGCAAGATTTGATCCTCTCGCAGCCGGTGCCTGGAGTAGGTCGTGGGGGAGCGCCATGAACAAAAGCCATTATCTTCAATCTCATTGGCGGTTTCACTCCATCGGGGCCCTGTTTTTCCTGATGGGGGTGGCTGTTTTCGTGCAGCTTGTGCGCATCCAGCTCAGCCCCCAGGCTGACGTTTTCCGCAAACAGGGTGACCTGTATGCCGGCACGTGGCGCACAGTGTACCCGCCCCGCGGGCAGATTTATGATCGTTGGGGTAATCTCCTGGCCGGCAATAAAATCGTTTACCAGATCGGGGTGGAACTGAACCACGTAACAGACCCCGAGGGGATTGCTTTCGCCATGATGGCGGTGCTAGATGAAGATTACGAGAACATGTTGGCAATCGCCAGTCAGGAGCCATCCCCTACCGCGGTGTTTGCCGTTCTGACCGATTTTGTGCCGCCCGAAAAGGTGCTGCAACTCCAGCAGTTGGCCCAACAGGTTGGACAACCCGACGATGCCAACCCCTCCATCCGTAGCCTGGAGGGTTTGGTCTACATTCCACATTTGCAACGCAGCTATCCAGAAAGAGACCTGGCTGCCAATGTGTTGGGTTTCGTCAGTATGGAGGGGCGCGGCTATTTTGGCGTGGAAGAGAAATACAACCAACTGCTGGCCGGGGCACCGGAGGAGGTCTGGGTTCCGCAAGACCCTTACCAAGTGGCAACGATAACGGATATTCCGCCGGGTGCAAGCCTGATCCTGACCATTGATCGAGAGATTCAGTCCATGGTGGAAGAAATCCTGGACCAGGCCGTGGAAGAAAATGGCGCAGAAGCGGGAACCATCGCCATCATGGACCCGAACAACGGCGAGATTTTGGCAATGGCGACTACGCCTCGACTGGACCTGAACGAATACTGGAAATACAGCCAGATCATCGAAGGCTCCACCCCTTTCAACCCGGCGGTTAGCAAAGCCTACGAACCAGGCTCGGTTTTCAAGATATTCACCATGGCTGCCGCCCTGGATGCTGGCGCGGTCGAGCCGGATACGCCTTTCCTGGACACCGGGCAGATCGAGATTGGCGGCGCGATCATCCGTAACTGGAACGGCGGTGCATGGGGACCCCAGGATATGGTGACCTGCCTCCAGTATTCGCTGAACGTTTGTCTGGCCTGGGTAGCCCAGCAGCTGGGGCCGAAAGATTTCTACGCCTACATGCTCGACTTTGGATTCGGCCACACCACGGGTGTCGACATAGCCGGAGAAGTGACCGGACGACTGAAGACCCCCGGCGATCCGGACTGGTACCCCGCCGATTTGGGCACCAATTCCTTTGGGCAGGGCGTTTCGGTAACGCCTACTCAAATGTTGATGGCTGCCTCTGCGCTGGCAAACGAAGGCCGGATGATGACACCGCACATCTTGCGCGCCCTGGTGGACAACGGCACCCAATATGAGACGCCTCCACAATTGTCCAAAGTGGTGCTTTCCGCCGAGACCGCCCGCACGATCACCCTGATGCTGGCCAGATCGTTGGAAAATGAGGCCTCGGCCGCATTGGTACCGGGGTATCGCCTGGCAGGCAAGACCGGTACAGCCGAAATCCCCACGCCCTACGGCTACACCAGCAGCGCCACCAACGCTTCTTTTGTCGGCTGGGGGCCGGTCGATGACCCGCAATTCATCGTGTACGTCTGGTTCGAAAAACCCACCTCTTCCCCCTGGGGGTCGGAAGTGGCCGCGCCCGTGTTTCGAGACGTGGTTGAACGTCTCGTTATGTACCTTAACATTCCACCCGACAACCCGCAAAGCGCATCCCTGGGACGATAATGACTCTGCTGACCTGTGCCGACGTGATCGAATCCCTGGCCGGGGTGCGCCCTCCTCACGCAACGCAGGTCATCACCCAGGCGGTCGTCGACGCGCGTAAAGCCATTCCAAGCTCTTTGTTTGTTGTCCTGCCCCGGATGACGGCGGACACCCCCGCGGCGGTCTCACAGGCGTTTGAACGCGGGGCAGCACTGGCCTTGATCCAGCAAGACCCGCCGGATTCAGCCCGCACATTGAACCTGCAAGACACCTCCCAACTGGCAGCACTGTCCAATCAGGATTTGCCCTTGTGTCTGCGTGTGCCCGACGCGCTGGAAGCACTCCATAAAATCGTCATCCATTGGCGGCAGCAGCTCCAAAACGTTACCACCATTGCCGTTACCGGCACGGTCGGAAAAACCACCACCAAAGACCTGGTTGCGGAAGTCTTGCAGCAACGCTATCGCACCTTAAAAAACGCTGGAAATTTGCGCAGCGAGATCGACATCCCCCTGGCCTTGACGGAACTGTCGGACGGGCATCACCGCGCCGTACTGGAGATCGATTTGCCGGGCCGAATAGATTATTTTGCCCAGATGGCTGCCCCGAAAACGGGCATCGTTACCAACGTGGGCGCGATTCACACCCGCGAGGCCAGCTCCCAGGCCGAAATCGCCCACCGCATGGCGGAGTTCGTCAAAATACTGCCCCCCGACGGGTATGCCATTTTGAATTACGACGACCCCTGGGTGCGCGAGATGGCCGCCCAAACCCGGGCCAATGTTTTGTACTATGGCCTTTCTCCTCAGGCTGATATTTGGGCCGATGAGGTCGAGGGCCGGGGATTGGAGGGCGTCCATTTTCGCCTGCACTTTGGCGAGGAAATCATTTACCTGCGGGTGCCCTTGATCGGGCGTCATTCGGTACATACCGCGCTGCGAGCGGCCGCGGTCGGGCTGGTGGAAGGTTTTACCTGGCAGGAGATCGTGCAAGGGCTGCGCTTTGGGAACACCCAGCTTCGCCTGGTCGCGGTGCGCAGCGTTCACGGCGCCTTGCTGCTCGACGACACCTACAACGCCTCGACCGAGTCGGCCCTGGCAGCCCTCAACCTGCTGGACGAAATGGAAGGCCGTAAGGTGGCGGTGCTCGGCGGGTTGCCGGGTTTGAGCCAGTATCGTTATCCTGGGCATCACCTGGTCGGCTTGCGTGCCGCCCAGGTGGTGGATTTGTTGATCACGGTGGGCGCACCCGCCCAGGAGATCGCGGCTGCAGCCCGCATGGCCTGGATGCCGGCCTCCGCGATCGTCGAACTGGACAATGTGGACCAGGTGATCGCCTTCCTCGATGAGAACCTGCGCCCCGACGACGTGGTGCTGATCAAAGGCCCCGCCCGCTTGCAAATGGGCCGCATCACTGCCGCCCTGGAGGAGGATCAATGACCCAGACCTCCATGGCGCTGGCGCTGGCGGGATTGAGCTTCATCCTGACCGTGGTGTGGGGCCGGCCGGTGCTACGAATTCTCCGCTATTTTGAGATTGGTGAACGTATTCAGGTGCAAAGCCATCACCAAACCTTCACCCGGCTGGGAACGCCCACCATGGGGGGCATCTTGTTCATCGTGCCCATCACCCTGCTCACCCTGCTGCTCAATGCAGCCACTTTGCTAGGGTTGGATGTGCTGGGGCGTTCGATTTTGCTGCCCCTGGGTGCCATGATCGGTTTTGCCTTCCTGGGTGTGTTGAGCGACTTGCGCCACATCCGCGGCTTTGCGAAAAAGGCGTTGCGCATTCGCAATCAGGTGATCATTCAAACATTGCTGGCTTTCATCATCGCGTATGGCTTATGGCGGGTGCTGGACGTGCCCGAAATGTATCTGCCCTTTTACGACGGCGAATTCGAGATGAACATCTGGTTCCTCCCCGCGGCCACCTTCGTCATCGCCGGCACCGCCAACGCCACCACCCTGACATCCGGGGTCAACGGCCTCTCCGGCATGATTGCGGCCACCGCGTTCGCGGCCTACGGCGCGATTGCCATCATCCAGGGGCAGCTCTTTCTTTCACGATTTTGCTTCACCATCACCGGCGCGCTGCTGGGATTCCTGTGGTTCAACATCAAGCCAGCCGCGTTGGTCATGGGGCACACCGGTTCGTTTGCGCTGGGCGCCACGCTGGCCGTGGTCGCGTTCATGACCGGCCAGTGGCCGCTTTTGCCGCTGATCTTCATCATCCCCACGCTGGAGGCCCTCAGCACGGTGTTGCAGATCGTCTACTTCCGGCTGACAGGAGGCCGCCGCCTTTTCCGCATGGCGCCCCTTCACCATCACTTTCAATTGAGCGGCTGGAGCGACACCCAAATCGTGCAGCGCTTCTGGCTGATCAATTTCCTGGCCGCCATGATCGGTATCACCTTATCTCTGGTATGATAGCGACTTTCGCATCACCCGTTACCCACCTCCGCACCATGAACCACTGGCACGGCAAACGCGTTCTGATCGTTGGCGCGGCCCGGCAGGGGACCGCCCTGGCCGCCTACCTGACCCGCCAGGGGGCCGCGGTGGTGATCAACGACCGCCGCACCCCCCAGGAAATCCCGGAGGCCCGCGCCCGTCTGGCAGACGCGCCGGTCGAGTGGGCGTTTGGCGGCCACCCCCTCGAGCTGCTCGAGGGCGTCGATCTGGTTTGCCCTTCGGGGGGCGTCCCCCTCGACCTGCCGCTGATCGCCGAGGCCCGCCGCCGTGGTATTCCGCTCTCCAACGACTCGCAAATTTTTTTGGAGACCGCCCCCTGCCCGGTGATCGGCATCACCGGCTCGGCCGGAAAGACCACCACCACCACCCTGGTGGGCCGCATCATGCAGCAGCACATCCGCCAACCGGCTGCTGTGTTCGTCGGCGGCAACATCGGCAACCCGCTGATTGCGGAGTTGGAGCAAATGACCCCCGGCGACCTGGCGGTGATGGAATTATCGAGTTTTCAATTGGACATTATGACCCGTTCTCCCCAGGTGGCTGCGCTGCTCAACCTGACACCCAACCACCTCGACCGCCACCACACCATGCAGGCTTACACCGCAGCCAAAGCGCACATTCTCGACTTTCAGGGGCCTGAAGACACCGCCATCCTGAACCGCGACGACCCGGGCGCGTGGGGCCTGCGGAGCCACGTGCGCGGGCGCTTGTTGACTTTCGGGCGCCAACCCCTCCGCAAGCCGCTCCCCCTCCCCTGGGCGGGTGACGTATTCGTCAACCGCGAGGCGGTGACGCTCTGGGACGGCCAGACCGAGACGGTCGTGATGCCCCGTTCCGAGGTGTTGCTGCGCGGCGAGCACAACCTGATGAACGTGCTGGCCGCCTGCGCCATTGCCTTTGCATCCGGCGCCTCTCCCGAGGCCATGCGCGCCGGGGTACGGGGTTTCCGGGGTGTTGCCCACCGGCTGGAGTTCGTGCGCCGCCTGCGCGGGGTGGATTGGTACAACGACTCGATTGCCACCGCGCCGGAGCGGGCCATGGCCGGTATCCGCTCCTTCGACGAGCCGCTGGTGTTGCTGGCCGGTGGCCGCGACAAGGATTTGCCCTGGGATGATTTCGTGGACTTGGTTTGTGAACGTGTCGATCATTTGATCGTGTTTGGTGAAACCGCGGGCATGATCGAGCGGAAAGTGCGCCGGAAGCGCGCCCAACGCCCGTACACGCTGGAGCGCTGCCGGGGTTTGCGGGACGCGGTGCAGGCCGCCGGCCGGACCGCTTCTGCAGGCGACGTGGTGCTGCTGTCCCCTGGCGGCGCAAGTTTCGATGAGTTTCGCGATTTCGCGGAGCGAGGAGAAAGGTTCAAGCAATGGGTTATGGCACTGGAGTAAAAGGCACACGCCGGGCAGCGCAACCTGCTTCCAGGCAGCGGGTGGTTCGCTTAGGGGTAGATGTCCCCTTACTGCTGGTCATGTTCACCCTGTTGGTGGTGGGCATGTTGATGGTGTACTCGGCCAGTTGGGATTTCTCCCTGGCGATCTATGATGATCCTTCCTTCGTTTTCCGCCGCCAGTTGCTCTGGGCCGTGCTTGGGGTAGGCGTTGCGGTCTTTTGCACATTTTTCAATTACCATTTTTGGCGCAAACTGGCGGTTCCGGCCATGCTGCTCACTATTCTGGGGCTGGCAGCGGTGCTGATCGCTAACGAAGTGCGTTTTGGAGCGGCTCGAACCCTGTTTGCTGGCTCTTACCAGCCCTCGGAGCTGGCAAAGATCGTCATTGTGATCTATCTGTCTGTTTGGCTGTACTCCAAGCGAGAGCATCTGGGAGATGTTAGTTTTGGGTTGTTCCCTTTGGCGGCCATTCTGGGTGTGATTGGCGGCCTGATCTTTTTGCAGCCCGATTTGAGCGCGGTGCTGACCATCTTTGCGCTGGGCGGGATCATGTTTTTCCTGGCGGGCGGCGACACGAAACAGATCGCCATTCTGTTGATTGCTACTTTGCTGGTTGGCTGGCTGGTGGTCAGGGTCAGCCCGACGGGGCGCGAGCGCGTCGAGAGCTATTTGGAAGGGGTGCGCGATCCCACCGAGGCCTCCTACCACGTGCGCCGTTCATGGGAGGCCTTTGTAAAAGGCGGATGGATAGGCAAGGGAATTGGCAACGCGGACACAAAATTCACCGGCCTGCCCGTTCCTCCCACGGACAGCATTTTCGCAGTGATCGGCGAGGAGACCGGTGTGCTGGGGGCAACCGGCGTGATCCTTTTATACAGTTTGCTGTTATGGCGCGGGCTAGAGATCGCCCGCCGCGCGCCGGACCTGCTCGGCGCGCTGTTAGCGGGCGGCTTGAGCCTGTGGATCGCCATGGAAGCCCTTATCAACATGATGGTCATCGTGGGCCTGGCGCCCTTTGCCGGAAACGCGCTGCCTTTCATCAGCGCGGGCGGCTCCAATTTGCTGGCCTCGTTGACCGCGGTGGGGATCGTCCTCAATGTGTCGCGCCTGGCGCACCGCAAAGAGCAGGAACAGGCGAAGACGGCCATACCGGTGGTGGATTTTCAGAAACGCGGCTTGCGCCTGCTCAGAGCGCGGCGCGCGGCTGCACGGTCTGCCCGGCAGCCAACCGGCACAGCACAGCGTGAACCGTCCTCGCTTTCAAAACCATTGCGCGGCAACCGGCGCAAGCCGCAGGCCAGGCAGGTACGGTGAACGCAAAGCGGATCAGGCTGCTGGTTTGTGCAGGCGGCAGCGGCGGCGGGGTATACCCTGCCCTTTCGATAGTACAGGCGATGGAAGATCGAGTGGACGAACTTTTGTGGGTAGGCGGCAGAGGCGGCATGGAAGCCGACCTGGTGAGGCGCGAGGGCATCCCCTTCACCGCCATTCCGGCCTCCGGGGTACATGGCGTGGGACTGCGAACTGTGGTCGGGTTGGGGCGGGCCGTGCAGGGTTACTTTGCCGCTCGCAAGATCATCCGCCAATTCCGCCCGGACGCCATGCTGTTCACCGGCGGATATGTGGCCGTGCCGGTTGCACTGGCGGGCCGCGGCAAAGTGCCCATCCTGCTCTACGTACCCGACATCGAACCCGGCCTGGCGCTCAAGACCCTGGCGCGTTTTGCCGATCAGATCGCTTTGATCGCCGAGGACTCGCGTGCATTTTTCCCCACCCACCCCCGGCTGAGCGTCACCGGCCACCCCGTCCGCCAGGGGTTGGCGGATTGGGACCGGCAGCGTGCCCGGGAGGTGCTGGGTTTGTCTGCCGATTTGCCTGTTCTGCTGGTTTTTGGCGGCAGCAAGGGCGCACGTTCGATCAACCGGGCTGTGATCCCCCTCCTGCCGGAGCTGCTGGCCGAGATGCAGGTGCTGCACCTGACCGGCAGGCTGGACTGGCCCGAAGTGAAAGCCGCCCGCGATGCGCTCGCCCCCGAGCTGGCCGGGCGCTACCGCGCCTTTCCCTACCTGCACGAAGAGATGGGCGCGGCCTATGCAGCGGCTGATTTGGTGTTGTCCCGTGCCGGCGCGTCCGCGGTCGGGGAATTGCCCTTGTTCGCTGTACCGGCCATTCTGGTGCCGTACCCGTGGGCCTGGCGTTACCAGATCGTCAACGCGCAGTACCTTGCCCGGCATGGCGCGGCTGTCATCCTCGAAAACCATGATTTGCCCCGCCAATTGCTGCCCACCGTGCGCACTTTGATGCGTGATCCCGACCGCCGTGCCCAAATGCGCGCTGCGATGCAGTCCCTGGCCCGCCCCGGCGCGGCGAAACGGATTGCAGAGCAGTTGTGCGCTTTAGCCACGGCCCAAACGAGTTGAACCACACCTACCGCGCAACAGGATCGAACCATGGTGACTCTGGATTTCATCTTCTGGATTTTTGTCATTTTGTTCGCCATCATCGGCGCGATGCGCGGTTGGGCACAGGAACTGTTGGTCTCCTTCAGCATCATTCTGTCGCTCTTCATTTTCAATGTTTTGCAGTTGGTGCCGGTGGTACAAACCATTATCGGGCCTGGTTTTGTGAACGAGGGGGGCGCTGCGATCACCGGCATCGGAGAAACTGCCTTTTGGGTGCGCACCCTGCTGTTAGTGGTGTTTACGTTTTTCGGCTACCAGACCCCGCGCGTCAAAAACGAACGCATTCGCAAAGCCGCTACTCGCTCCGACCGGCTTCAAGACACCATTCTGGGAATCATCGTGGGCGCGTTCAACGGCTATTTGATTTTCGGCACCATCTGGTTTTTCCTGATTCAGGCAGACTATTTTTTGAAATTCGTTGAGCCTCCTACGCCAGACAACGAATCCGCGGCCCTCATTATCCGATTTCTCGCGCCGACCATGCTCTCCGGCAATCGCATCTATTTTGCCATCGCGATTGCCTTCGCCTTCGTGGTGATCGTTTTTATTTAGAGACGCGAGAGAAGTAAGCTGAACGTTGGAACGTTGAACCAACCATCCAACCGGTAACCAACATGACCCACATCCACTTCATCGGCATCGGCGGCACTGGACTATCCGCCATTGCCCGCGTCTTACACCAGCGCGGCGTCAGCGTCAGCGGCTCCGACCGGCGGCTTTCCCCGCTGGCGGCTGCTCTGCGCGCTGAGGGCGTGGCCGTGCATGTCGGGCATCACGCCTCGCACGTCAACGGCGCCACGCTGGTGGTGCGCTCCTCCGCGGTGCCCGATGAGAATGTGGAAGTGCAGGCCGCGCGGCGCAAAGGTGTGCCCGTGCTCAAACGCGCCGATTTTCTGCCCCAGGTGCTGGCGGGCAAGACCGTGATCGCCATCGCGGGCACACACGGCAAAACCACCACCACCTCGATGATCGCCTGGATGCTCGCCCAACTCGGTCTCGACCCATCTTTCATCGTTGGCGCGCTGGTCGCAGGCCTGGAAACCAACGCGCACGCCGGGCAGGGCGCGCACTTCGTGATCGAGGCCGACGAGTACGACCGTATGTTTTTGGGGTTGGCGCCCGACATTGCCGTGGTCACCAACGTGGAACACGACCACCCCGACTGCTTCCCCACCCCGGAAGCGTTCGTGGGGGCATTTCGTGATTTCACCGGGCAGCTGACCCCGGACGGGACGCTGATCGCCTGCGCGGATGACCCCAGCGCGTCCGCGTTGCTCGATCAGGCTGCCGCCGCCGGGCGGAGGGTGGTGGCCTATGGCCTGGCCGCCTCCTGTACGCTCCAGGCGCGGGAACTCCAGCCGCAGCCGGGCGCGGGATACCGCTTCCACCTGTACCACCGCGGCGTGTTCCAGGCCGCGCTTACCCTCCAGGTGCCCGGGCAGCACAACGTGCTCAACGCGCTGGCCGCGCTGGCTGTCGGCCACACGCTGGGATTGCCCTTCGCGCAGTCTGGCGCGGCGTTGCAAACCTTTCGCGGCGCGGCGCGGCGCTTCGAGGTGCGCGGCCAGGCCGGGGGGGTGACCGTGATCGACGATTACGCCCACCATCCGACCGAAATCCGGGCTACCCTCTCGGCGGCCCGGGCGCGCTACCCCGACCGGACGTTGTGGGTCGTCTGGCAGCCGCACACCTATTCGCGCCTGCAAATGCTGCTGAACGATTTCGCCGCGGCCTTCGATCAGGCGCACCACCTCCTCATCACCCCGGTGTACGCCGCGCGGGAAACCCCGCCACCGGGTTTTTCCCTTCAGAAATTGTTGTCCGCAATGGCTCACCCTCGGGCGCGCTTCGTACCCGATCTGGATGCCGCGGCCCGATTTTTGCTCGATCACCTCCAGCCGGGCGATGTCTTGCTGACCCTCTCGGCGGGAGATGCCGACCGGATCAGCCGGGACGTGCTCGCAGCGCTGCAGTCTGATTAATAGAAGGAGAAATTGGATGCCTCAATCCGACGAGAACCCCCCCACCCGCAGCTATGAGCTGAACACCGCCCTGATGACCACACGTCTGGAGACAATTGAGGACGCGAAGACGCGTTCCGACCCTTCTTCAGACGCCCGCAGGGAACGGCCCCCTAAAATCACGGTTGAAGTGCTCGTGCGCATCGTTCATAAGCTCAAGAATCTGTGATCCGGAGTTTGAAATTTTGGTGATACCGGTTTCTGCTGCCGCACTGGAACGTTTGCAAGCCGCTTTTGGGCAGCGCATCCAATTTGGCGTGCCCCTGGCGCGCTACACCGCGGCGCGCCTCGGCGGGCCTGCCGACGCGCTGCTGGTAGTGAACGACGCGGAAGAGTTGGCCGGGGCTGCGAAGATGTTGTGGGCCGAAGGGTTGCCGTTTACCATCCTGGGCGGCGGCTCGAACGTGTTGGTCAGTGACGCGGGGGTGCGCGGGGTGGTGCTGCTCAACCGGGCCAGGCGGACGCGGTTCGACCCACACGCTGACCCTCCGGTGGTATGGGCCGAGTCGGGCGCAAACTTCGGTGCGCTGGCCCGGCAGGCGGCCAACAAAGGCTTGAGCGGGCTGGAGTGGGCCGCCGGGGTGCCCGGCACGCTCGGCGGCGCGGTGGCAGGCAACGCGGGCGCGCATGACGGGGATGTGGCCGGGAATCTGGTGCAGGCCGAGATGTTGCACCGCACCCGCGGGCGGGAAATCTGGCCGGTAGAGAAGATGGCGTATGCTTACCGCGATAGCGCGCTCAAACGCAATCCGGGGCAGGCTGTGGTGCTGGCGGCCACACTCAAACTGACCCCCGGCGAGCCGGAGGCCATCCGCGCAAAAATGGAACGTTTTTCGCAGCACCGCCACCGCACCCAACCGCCCGGCGCGAGCATGGGTTCGATGTTCAAAAACCCGCGGCGCGATTATGCCGGACGCCTGATCGAGCAGGCCGGGTTGAAGGGCGTACGCGTGGGCGATGCGGAAATCAGCCGGTTGCACGCCAATTTTTTCATCAATCGCGGCGCGGCCAGCGCGGCGGACGTGTATGCGCTGATCCGGCTGGCGCAACGCACTGTCGAGGAAAAGTTTGGTGTCCGCTTGGAGTTGGAGATCGAGTTGGTTGGAGAGTGGTAAACAGTGAATGGTGAGTGGTGAATTTGGAATGAATTGTCAATGATGTGTGGTTGATTTCTTGTTACAAACTGTGAGCATGAAGAGAGACGCGAACAGCCTGTCCAGAGCAGAGCGAGTGCGCCGGAGGCGTGCCCAACGCACGCGTAAAGCGGTTGGCAAATCCCGGTTTGCGGGCAAAAGTGGCGCGCGGCGTGCGCCTCCGCCCCCGCCGGTGCCGGTGGTGATGCGCGGTGGCCGGGCAGCCGTGCCCACCCGAAAAAAGGTCTATTCGCGCACTCGCCGGCGTTACGATCTCGCGCTGGGTTCGACCGGTGCCGAGTTGCGTTTACCGGCTTTGCCCACGTTTCGTTTGAGTTGGAGGCTGGTGTCGGGTCTTATGGTCATTTTATTGTCGTTCGCGCTATACACGCTGTGGAATTCTCCGGCATACCGCGTCAGCCGTGTACAGGTGAGCGGGTTGCAATACTTTACCGAGGACAACGTAAACGAGGTGTTGGGTTTGGAGAGCACTTCTGTTTTCACGCTCTCTCCCGCGCAGATGGAAGAGGACTTGCGAGAGGCTTTCCCATCATTTTCCAACGTGGATGTGCAGGTGAGGTGGCCGAACGTGGTGCAGGTGGAGGTCAGTGAGCGTCAGCCTGTTGTGGCGTGGAAGTCTGCGAACCAGACCTTGTGGGTGGATGCCGAAGGGTTGGTGTTCCGCTCGCGCGGGGAGGAGGCTGACTTGCCTGTTGTCGAGGCGTATGGTGTGCTTCCGGCTTCGGTTGTGGATCGGGCCGGGACGGATGATGCCGGGCGGCAGTTCATCGCTCCCGAGCTGGTCGAGGCGGTAATGACCCTGGCCGCGGTCGCGCCGGAAGAGGCGGTGCTGGTGTACGATCCTGATCGCGGCTTGGGCTGGCAGGACCCCCAGGGTTGGAAGGTGTACTTTGGACACGACGGGACCGACATGGACCAAAAATTGCTCGTTTACCAGGCCCTGACCGCCCGTCTGCTGCAAGAGGAGATATACCCCGCAATGATCAGCATCGAATATTTGCACGCACCCTACTATCGAATGAAAGAGTGACCATGGAAGGCTCGATAATCGTTGGCATCGACGTTGGAACCAGCAAGATTTGTGCCCTTGTGGGCCGCGCGGAGGGCAGCCGTTTGCGGATTTTGGGGGTGGGCATCGAACCCGCGAAAGGGATTCGCAAAGGCGCGATTGTGGACCTGTCCGCGGCGGCTCAATCCATTCGGCACGCGGTGGACAAGGCGGAACGGACTTCTGGGCTGGAGATCAACGCTGCGTTGGTCAGTCTGGCCGGCGCGCAGGTTTCGGCGCTGAACAACCGCGGGGCCGTGGGTATTGCCGGGGGGCGCGCTATCGATGAGGATGACGTGGCCCGCGCCATGGACGCGGCCCGCGCGGTCTCCATCCCGCACAATCAGGAGATCGTACACATCATCCAGCGTAATTTTACGGTGGATGGGCAGGACGGCATCCGCACGCCGGTCGGGATGCACGGCTATCGCCTGGAAGTGGAGGCGCACATCATCACGGCTGCCACTTCTACGGTGGAAAACTTGCGCCAGTGTGTACATGCCGCGGGTGTGGAGGTATCTCAATTTGTGCTCGCACCGCTGGCTTCGGCGGAGACAGCCCTCTCGGAAGACGACCGTGAAATGGGTGTGGTGGTATGCGATTTTGGAGGCGGCACCACCGATCTGGCGATTTACATCGAGGGTGACGTGTGGCACACCGCGGTGCTGCCGGTGGGGGGAGACCACATCACTTCCGACATTGCCCACGGGCTGCGTCTGCCCACCGATCAGGCCGAGGCCATCAAGAAAAAGCACGGCCACGCCCTGGTCGATCAGATCGCGCCGGAGGAATACTTCACGATCAAACCTTTTGGCATGGAGGCCCCCTCCCAAATCAGCCGGTTGGACCTGGCGCACATCATCGGCGCGCGCGTAGAAGAGATTTTCGGCCTGGTGTTGCAGGAGATCAAGCGCTCTGGTTACGATGGCCTGCTGCCGGCCGGGATGGTGTTGACGGGTGGGGCCAGTTTGTTGCCCGGTGTGCGTAGTCTGGCGCATCAGGTTCTGGACATGCCGGTGCGTATTGCGCTGCCTGAAAACTTATCCGGCATGACCGATCAGCTTATCTCGCCCGCTTTTGCAACCAGCGTTGGTTTGCTCAATTGGGCTTTACTTATGAATGAAATCGCTCTTCAGCCGCGCAGGCGCGCAACATTAGGAGGTGTTGCCAATTGGGAAAAGATCAAAGACATTTTACGAAGATTATTACCATGAAAACCACCCACCAGCCGCTAATCACCAAATCACCAATACCCATCCTTCGACTACAAGCGAATTCCATTCGCCCTCCGCTCAGGATGCAATCCCCTATCCCTATCCCTATCCCTATCCCTATCCCCAATCCCCAATACCCAATACCCAACCCCCCTCGAGGAGGAACCCGTTATGCAACCCATAAACCCATTTGACCACGCAGAATCGTTTGCCCGCATCAAAGTCGTCGGTGTCGGCGGCGGCGGCTGTAACGCAGTCAACCGCATGATCGACGTCGGCGTTCAGGGCGTCGAGTTCGTCGCCGTGAACACCGATGCCCAGGCGCTGCTGCTTTCCAAAGCCAACACGCGCGTGCGCATTGGCGATAAGCTCACCCGCGGCCTGGGATCGGGCGGCGACCCGCAGATCGGGCGCAAAGCCGCCGAAGAATCCGCGGAAGAGCTATACGAGGTGCTCAAAGGCTCGGACATGGTATTCATCACCGCCGGTATCGGCGGCGGCACAGGCACCGGCGCCAGCCCAATCGTCTCCCAAATCGCGCGGGATGTCGGCGCGCTGACCATTGGTGTGGTGACACGCCCCTTCACGTTCGAAGGCTCCCGGCGTATCCAGGCTGCCGAAGAGGGTATCAACAACCTCAAGGAAGAAGTGGACACCCTGATCGTCATCCCCAATGACCGGTTGCTGCAAATCGTGGATAAGCGCGCCAGCCTTCAGCAAGCCTTTGGTGTCGCGGACGATGTCCTCCGCCAGGGCATCCAGGGCATCTCCGAGCTAATCACCGTGCCCGGCCTGATCAACCTGGACTTTGCGGATGTCAAGACCATCATGTCCGAGGGC
>JALUWE010000525.1 GCA_027019845.1 Anaerolineales bacterium
GACAAACCGCCCCCCCAGCAGCAGACTCCCCCCAAAGCTCCATGCTCACCACCGTGCGCACACACTGGCCTGCCATCCGCGCCGCGGTTCGCAAAATCAACGGCGCAGCCGAAGGACTGCTCAACTCCTGCACCATCCTGGACGTCAAAGGAGACCGGCTGTACCTCGGCTTCGCCAGCGACGTACTCAAAAAGAAAATGGAAGAACCCAACCGCCTGCAGGCTGCACAACAAGGCCTCCAACAAGTACTGGGCCAGAAACTGCAAATCCACTGCGTGATCGCCGCCCCCGGTCACAACATCCCCCCGGAAGTGGACGACCACGGCATGGTAGCCACCGCGGTGCGGCTGGGCGGAAAAATCGTAGACACCCAAAAAACCAACTGAAGGAGTAATCGAATGGCAAAACGCAAACGACCTCGCGGCCCCATGGGCGCGGGCAACCCCAAAGGCATGATGCAACAACTCCAACAACTACAACAACAAATGCTGGAAGCCCAGGAACAACTGGCACAAGAAACCGTCAGCGCCACCGCTGGCGGCGGCGTAGTAGAAGTCACCATCACCGGCGACCAGCGCTGCACCGCCATCAAAATCGCGCCCGAGCTGCTCGAAGACGGCGACGCCGAAATGCTGCAAGACATGCTCATCTCCGCCTTCAACACCGCGCTCGAAAAATCGCGTGAGATGGCCGAACAACGCCTCGGCCCCCTGGCAACCGGCCTGAGCGGCCTGGGTTTGAATTTGTGACGGTGGCAGGCCGAAGACCGTGAATCGAGAATCGGGGCAGCCTCCCGAATCCCCACTCTCTCACGCTCGAATTACCCGCTTTCCCCCAACTCAAAAGTCGAACTCCCCCCATGCTCCCTGAGCCGATCCAAAACCTGATCAACGCCCTCTCGCGGCTGCCCGGCATCGGCCCGAAGACTGCCTCCCGCCTGACCTTCTACCTCTTGCGCGCCCCGGAAGAACTCTCGCTCGAACTATCCGCCGCGCTGAAAGCGTTGAAAGCCAACATCGCCTACTGCCCGCGGTGTTTCAACATCACCACCGCGGGCAGTGAGCTGTGCCAAATCTGCGCACACCCGCAACGCGACCCGGCTGTGATCTGCGTGGTAGAAGACGCGCTGGACGTGGTGGCGCTGGAGCGAACCGGGGGGTTTCAGGGACAATATCACGTCTTGCACGGCGTGCTCTCTCCCATCGAGGGGATCGGCCCTGAAGACCTGAAAATCGCCCCGCTGCTGGCGCGCATCCAGGCGGGAGGGGTGCGCGAAGTCATTCTGGCGACCAACCCCAGCATGGAGGGGGACGCCACCGCCATGTACCTGCAAGGGCAGATTCGCCCGATGGGGGTTCGCGTGACGCGGCTGGCGCGCGGGCTGCCCGTCGGGGGCGATTTGGAATACGCAGACCAGCACACGCTCCTGCGCGCCCTGGCGGGGAGGCAGGAAATGGAATGACCGGGGGAAGAATGAACCGCTTAGCGGGTCGTGTGCCACCCCTTACTGCCGTGCCACCGTATTTCTCGAAAAAAACCACCTACACTTTTCGCACCGCGTTCACAAAATCCGCCAGCAGGCCGTAAGCGGTGGTGTCCGGGCTGGGGTCTGCTTCGACGACCGAGAGCAGCCCGAGCACGTCACTCTCGAACTGCACGATGGAGGACGTGCCGCTGACGCCGTACAAGGGGGATTCCGGCCCCACCATTTCGGGTGCGACCCGCGCGGCGACGCGCCCCCCCTCCCACCGGGCCGAACACACCAGCTTCCAACGTTTGCCCTGCGCGGCCGCGCGGGCGATGTCGTCCGGGGTCAAGTCGCGGATACCGGTGCGCTGCACCTGATCGGGTTTGAGAGGCGTGTCCATCAACACCGTCACCAGCGCGGCGACTTTGATGGCCGCGTCCCAGCCGTCCACGTCCCCGCTGGGGTCGGTCTCCGCGATGCCGATGGATTGCGCGTAGGCGACTGCCTGCTCGAAAGATTCGCCCGCCTCCATGCGCGTCAGGATCAGGTTGGTGGTCGAGTTGAGCACCCCGCGGAAAGCGCGCAGCCGCGCGGCGGGCAGTGCCTCCCGGAAGAGCGAAAAGATCGGCGCGCCGTCCATCACCGTGGACTCGAACAAAAAGCGCACCCCGTTGGCCGCGGCCAGCTCGCGCAGCTCGCGGTAAGCGTGTACCACCGGCCCTTTGTTGGCCGTGACCGCGTGGATGCCCATCTCCAGCGCGGCGCGGATGTGGGTGATGGCGGGCTGGCCGTCTGCATAGCTGACCGGCGTGTTCTCGAACAGCACGTGCGCCTGGCTGCGGCGCAGAAAATCCGGGATGCCGGAGGGGGTACGGGGCGAGAGGGCCGCCAGGTCCCCGCCGGATTCGGCCAGTTCGAGAGCGCGCGGCAGGTCGATCCCATCCGGGTCAACCGCGGTGCCGTGCCGCCCCGTGGCGATACCGGTGACCGCGAAGCGGATGCCGTAGCGGGTTTGCAGTTCGTCTTGTTTGCGCAGCAACAGCCGCGCCAGCGCACGGCCTACGTTGCCAAAACCGATGAGTGCCAGGTTGTAGTGGGGCATGGGGGTCTCCAGTGGTCAGTGGTCAGTGGTCAGTGTTCAGGGGTCAGTGTCCTCAGTGTTCCTCAGTGCGTTCAGTGTTCAGTGTTTGGTCTTCCGTGCAAACTGAATTATAATTTCCATACGCACAGAACACAAACACGAATGGAGGTTCCCATGCCCAGGTATGGTTACCACTGTCAAAATTGCGGCAAGAAGTTCCGGAAATTTCTGACCTACGAAGAATACGGCAAGGTCGAAGTTCACTGCCCGTATTGCCAGAGCACGCGTCTCAAACGTCTGATCGACCGGGTGCGCTTCGCCAAATCCGAAGAAAGCCGGCTGGAAGCGCTCGAATCCACCTTCTCCGACCCCGCCGCGCTGGCCGGTCTGGAAGACGACCCGCAAGCCATGGGGCGCATGATGCGCATGATGAGCCGGGAAATGGGTGAAGACCTGGGGCCGGAGTTCGAGGAGGTGGTCGAACGCCTGGAACGCGGCCAAAGCCCGGAGGAGATCGAGAAGGAACTGCCCGATCTGGGCGAGGAGTTAGGCAGCGGCCTGGGCGGTATGGATGACATCGAAGATTTCTGAACCGAGCCGTTAGCGGCTCTATTTTTTTGTCCCATGTTGAAGGTGAGAACGGCGGAACCTTCAACCTGAAACCTGCTGACCCGCACCCCATGATTCAGCTCCCCGGCCTGATCGACATCCACACGCACCTGCGCGAACCCGGCGCCACCCACAAAGAAGACTTCGATACGGGCACCGCCGCGGCCCTGGCAGGCGGCTTCACCGTGGTGCTGGCCATGCCCAACACCCAGCCGCCTCTGGTGAACGCGGCCGCGTTCAACACCGCGCTGCAAGCCGCCCGGCGGAAAGCGCGCTGCGACTACGGCCTCTACCTCGGCGCAACGCTGGACAACGCGGCCGAACTCCCCGCGCTGGCTCCCCGCGCCGCGGCCCTCAAACTCTACCTCGACGCCACCTACGGCCCGTTGCTGCTCGACGATACCCAGGCCTGGCGCGCCCACTTCACCCGCTGGCCGCCCAACCGCCCCATCGTGGCCCACGCCGAACGCCAGACCCTGGCCGCGCTGCTCTTCATCGCCGCCCTCCACGACCGCCCGGTACACATCGCGCACGTGGCGCGGCGGGAAGAAATTCTGCTCATCCGCGCCGCCAAAGAGAAGGGGCTGCCCGTCACCTGCGAAGTCTGCCCGCATCATTTATTTTTGACGACGGAAGATGTTCAGGATAGCGGGAGTCGAGAATCGGGAATTCGAGGCTGGCTCTCCCCTTCCCGCGGCGAAGTGCGGCCGCGGCTGGCTTCGCCCGCGGACCGCGCCGCGCTCTGGGACAATCTCGATGTGATCGACTGCTTCGCCAGCGACCACGCGCCGCACCTGCTCTCGGAAAAAGACGGCCCCCACCCGCCCCCCGGATTCCCCGGCCTGGAGACCACCCTGCCCCTGCTGCTCACCGCGGTCCACGAAGGCCGCCTGACCCTGGAAGACGTGGTCGCCCGGCTGTACCACAACCCCCGCCGCATCTTCGGCCTGCCGGAGCAACCCGAAACCTGGATCGAAGTAGACCCCGACGCGGCTTACGAAATCCGCGGCGCAGACCAGTACACCCGCTGCGGCTGGACGCCCTTCGAAGGCTGGCGAGTGCGCGGCCGGCTGGCCCGCGTCGTGCTGCGCGGCCGGGATGCCTTCCGGGACGGAAAAGTGCTCGCCCCCCCCGGCAGCGGCAAAAACGTGCGTAACTAACCACTGAACACTGAATACTGACCACTGAATACTGAACGGAGTCCCCCATGCCCCTCACCAAAACAAACGGCACAATCACCCCCTCCCCCCACCTGCCCTTCGGCGACCAGCAAACCGCGCCCTGGTACGGCAAAGACATTCTCTCGGTCAGCCAGTTCAGCCGCAGCGACCTGACCTACATCTTCGAAGTAGCCCACGAAATGCGCGAGATGGTCGCCCGCATCGGCGCGTTCGATTTGCTGAAAGGCAAAATCCTCGCCAACCTGTTCTACGAACCCTCCACCCGCACCTCCTCCAGCTTCACCGCGGCCATGGAACGGCTCGGCGGCAGCGTGATCCCGATCAACGAAGTGCGCTACTCCTCGGTCTCCAAAGGCGAATCCCTGCCCGACACCGTGCGCACCCTGGAATGTTACGCCGACGTGATCGTGCTGCGCCATCCCGAAGTGGGCGCCTCCGCGCTGGCCGCCAAATACGCCCGCAAACCGATCATCAACGCAGGGGACGGCATCGGCGAACATCCCACCCAGGCACTGCTCGACCTGTTCACCATCTTCGAGGAACTCGGCACGGTGGACGGCCTGACCGTCACCATGCTGGGCGACCTGAAATACGGGCGCACCGTCCACTCCCTGGCGCGGCTGCTCTCCCTCTACGACGTGAAGATCAACTACGTCGCCCCCCCCATCGTCGCCATGCCCCGCGAGATCATCGCGGAAATCGACCGCAAAGGCATCCCCCAGGCCGAATTCACCACCCTCGACCGGCCGCTCCCCGAAACCGACGTGCTCTACGTCACCCGCATCCAGAAAGAGCGCTTCAGCGATCCGGACGAATACGAAAGCGTCAAAGGCAGCTACGTGATCACCCCCGCCACCCTGCAAGCCGCCAAACAAGACATGATCGTCATGCACCCCCTGCCCCGCGTCGGCGAGATCAGCATGGACGTGGACGACGACCCCCGCGCCGCCTACTTCCGCCAGATGGAATACGGCCTGTTCGTGCGCATGGCCCTGCTGGCGATGGTTTTAGGAAAAGCCTGATTCCACCATGAAAACCTTCTTCTCCCACCTCGAACACCTCGCCCGAACCCGAAACTCCCTGCTCTGCGTCGGGCTGGACCCCCACCCCGAAGACCTGCCGGCCCCCACCGGCGGGGCGGCCCGCGACTTCTGCCTGCGCCTGATCGAGGCCACCCACGACCTGGCCATCGCCTACAAACCCAACGCCGCCTTCTTCGAAGCCCTCGGCCCGGACGGCTGGCGCGCCCTGATCGAAGTCATCCAGGCCGTACCCGAAGGCCTCCCCGTCTTGCTGGATGCTAAACGCGGAGACATCGCCTCCACCGCCCGCGCCTACGCCCGCGCGGTCTTCGACACCCTGGGCGCGCACGCCGTCACCATCAACCCCTACCTCGGCCACGACTCCGTCGCCCCCTTCCTCGAAAACCCCGAAAACGGCGTCTTCCTGCTGTGCAAAACCTCCAACCCCGGCGCGGCGGATTTGCAGGATTTAATGGTGACCGCTGACCGAAGAGCGGAGACCGCCTCCATCTCCCGTCCCCCGTCCTCCGTCCCCCCTCCCCCAATCCCCAACCCTTCGACTTCGCTCAGGGCAAGCACCCATCCTTCGACTACGAGCGGACTTCGTCCGCCCTCCGCTCAGGATGCAACGCCCAATACCCAATATCCAATACCCAACTACGAACACCTCGCCCGCCTGGCCCAAACCTGGAACACCCACGGCAACCTCGGCCTCGTCGTCGGCGCCACCCAGGTGGACGCCCTCCGGCGGGTACGGGCTGCCGCGCCCGATCTGTGGTTTCTGGCCCCCGGCGTGGGCGCGCAAGGCGGCGATCTGGAAGCGGCCCTCCGCGCGGGGCTGCGCGCCGACGGGCTGGGGATGCTCATCCCGGTCTCGCGCGGCATCTCCCGCGCCCCCGACCCCCGCCAGGCCGCCATCGACCTGCGCGACGCCATCAACCGCGCCCGCCCCTCCGCTCAGGATGCAATTACCCAATCCCTATCCCCAATCCCTATCCCCTATCTCCATCCCCCATCCTTCGACTACGAGCGGGCTTCGCCCGCCCTCCGCTCAGGATGCAATACCCCATCCCCCCCCCCCCCCCCCCCCCCCCCCCCCCCCCCCCCCCCCCCCCCCCCCGCGCCCCCTCCGCC
>JALUWE010000526.1 GCA_027019845.1 Anaerolineales bacterium
GCGAAGCGACCGAAGAATCTCCCTCAGTCGAAGGATGGGTAATTACGCTTTACGCTTCACGCTTCACAATCCTGACGATTTTTTCCGCGTCGGCCAGGGTGACTTTGGGGTGGGTGGGCAGGTTGATGGAGGTGGCGGCCTGCTGTTCGGCCACCGGGCACTGGCCAGGGGTGTAGTGTACCGCGTTGTAGTCCGAATTGCGCGGCACGATGGGGGCATCATACCAGTTTCCCAGGTAAATGTGGTGTTTTCGGGCGGCGCGGTGCAGGGTTTGCGGGTCGGGGGCGTGCACGGTGTAGCGCAGGTAGATGCCGGGCGCGGCCGGGTCGTCGGGGGGCGGGAGGCGCAGGCCGGTGCCGGAAAGGTGTTGGGTGTAGAACTGCGCCAACTTGCGGCGGTGCCGGTTGAAGCCCTCCAGCCGTTCGAGCTGGTTCAACGCCATGCGCGCCACCGCGTCCGGCATACGGGAGGGCCTGTGCGCGGGGCGTTTCCCCATGCGCTCCTCGGGCGCGACGGCCAGGTCGAGCAGCCCGGCCTTTTGCAGGCCCACCAGCGCGGCCTTGCCGATTTTGAGCAGGTCATACACGGGCAGGATTCCGGCGAACGCCACCGGGTGGAAGAGCTGTTGAAAGGTCCAGCGCGGTGCGGGTAGGGGCAGGGCGTCGCGCAGGCGGGCGATTTCCGCGGCCAGCCCGGGGTCGGGCGTCATCACCATGCCGCCGCTGACCGATGAGACCACCTTGTCGCGGCCAAAGCTGAAGATGGCCGCGTCGCCGAACCCGCCGAGGGGCCGGGGCGCGCCCGCGGTGGTGATGGCCGCGCCCAGGGCGTGCGCGCAGTCTTCGATCACGCGGATGCCGCGCGGCCGCGCTATCTCCAGAATGGCGGCCATGTCCGCGGGGCGGCCAAAGGTGTGCTGCACGATGATGGCGCGCGTTTTCGGGGTGATTTTGGCTTCCAGATCGCGCGGGTCCATGTTCAGCGTGCCGGGTTCGATGTCCACATAGCGCGGGGTGGCGCCGGCCCAGACGACCGAGTTGGGCACCGCGATGCAGGTGTAGGCCTGCAGCAGCACTTCATCCCCCGCGGTGATGCCCATCGCCTTGAGGGCAAGGTACAGCCCGGAACGCCCGCTGTCCAGCGCGAAGGCGTGGGGCAGCCCCACAATTTCGCCCATGCGCCGTTCCAGCGCGGCCACGTTCGGCCCCCGGCCCCAATGACGGGGCGCGGCCAGCAGGCGCAGGGCCAGCGCAACGTCCTGGGCTGAGGTGTTCGGGGAGAGGGAGATGGCGATGGTTTTCATTTACGCTTTACGATCAATCCCCTCATAAACCGCTCTGTGCCGCGGCCCTCGAACAGGATCACGGTGTTCGGCCCGGCGGCTTTTTCCAGGCGGGCGAAGATGGCCGCCTCGTCCAGGCCGCGCAGCACTTCGATGCCCGAATCCGGGACGCGCTGCACGCCCTCCAGCAGGGGCGCGGCAAAGTCGTCTTTGACCAGCACCAGCAGATCGCACACGCGGGCGATCTGCTCGCCCAATTCGGCGTGGATGCGGGTGGACTCCGCGCCCAGTTCGATGATGCCGGGGAAGAGCATGATTTTGGTGTACCCCTCGAACAGGGAGAGGTACTCGAGCGCGGCGCGCACGCCGGTGGGGTTGGAGCTGTAGCTGGAGTCGATCAGCAGCGTCCTCTTGCGCCCTTCGTGGGGGTACAGCGTGCCCTCCAGGGGGGTGATCTCGCGCCCGGCCGCGGCGATCTCGGCCAGGGTCATGCCGGTTTGCCGCGCGGCCGCGATGGCGGCCAACAGGTTGGAGAGGTTGTGTTGCCCGGCCACGTTCACGGTGAAGGGCTGTTGTTCGCCCTCACAATGCACGCTGAAGCGCAGGGTGTCCGGCGTGACCTGCACGTCGCTGGCGTACACGTCCGCGTCCGGGTGGCTGGTGGAATAGGTCACGCAACGGCCGTGCCACTCCGCCATTTTCTCCATCACGCGCGGGTCGTCGCGGTTGGCGATGGCGACGCCGTCCGGGGGCAGCGCGGCGATTAGCTCGAATTTGGCGCGCTGGGTGCCTTCCAGGCTGCCGAACAGGCTGAGATGCTGCTCGTTGACCGCGGTCCAGATAGCGATGTTGGGCCGTACGATGTCGCAAATCCCGGCGATCTCGCCGTCGCGGTAGGCGCCCATCTCGACCACCATGTTTTCGTGTTCCGGTTGCAGGCCCTCCACGATCTGGCGGGCGATGGCAACGTCGATGTTGGTGCCGCCGCGGGTCTGGAAGGTGGGTGCGTGCGCGGCGAGGAGGGTCGCCAGGAAGGTTTTGGTGCTGGTTTTGCCGTAACTGCCGGTGATACCGATCACGTTTTTGGGTTGGAGGCGGGCTACTTTGGCCGCCGCGCGGCGGACCAGGCGGCGTTTGGCCCACCGGGCGGGCAGGGAGGTGACGGCCAGCACCCCAGCGACGATCAGCGGCACCGCCAGCCGGTCGGCCACCATGAAGTGAACCAGCCAGCGCATCTCCGGGGTGAACAGTGCGCCGCCCGGCAGCAACACCCACCATATCTTGTAGCGGATGAATTGGGCGATAACCAGCGCGGACAGAACGAGCAGGCTACCGGTCAGGGTCAGCAGGGCGCGGGAGGTGGGTACGGGGCGCAGCACCCCGCGTTTTCCGGCCTGTACCAACGCGTGCGCGGCCAGCCCGAAGATCACGACCACCCCGACCGGCGGGGAAACCGTGGTCAGGCCCGCGGCGACCAGCCATGCCAGGGCTGCCAGCATCAGTTTGCGGCGGTGGATGCGCCAGTAGTCCCGCATCCGGTCCAGGCGGTATTCTTTCAGTTGCCACAGATACACGTGGAACAATAGTCCGTCCAGGACGGTGATCAGCCAGGCGAAGAAGAGGGAGAAGACGAGGAGATAGCGCATGGTTGAGCGGAGTGATAACGAACCGCAGTGACACCCCATTACCCAATCCCAAACTCGTCCGCGAATGTGGTGACCAGCTTGCAGAAAATCTCCGGCTGTTCGTAGGGCAGGCGATGGCCCGCGCCGGGTATGATTTCGAGGCGGGCGTTGGGGATCAGGCGGTGGAAACGGTGGGCGTCGGAGAGGGGGGTGACGCGGTCCTGGTCTCCCCACACGATCAGGGTGGGGTGGGATAAGCGGTCGAGGCCCGGGGCGATGTCTTCTTCGATGACGCGCAAAAACGTCTCGCGCATCACGCCTGCGGTGCGGTAGTAGTCGTGTTCGCCGATGCCGCGGTAGAGGGCGCGGCGCGCCAGGTCTTGCAGGCCGGTGAGCGGTTTGATGGAGAACAGCGCGCCGCCCGCTTTGGCCGCCAAATTCGCCAGACGTTGTTTCAGGGTGCGCGGGTGTTTGAGGCCCGAGCTGGCGCACAGCACCAGGCCGCGCGCTGCCTCCGGGTGGTGTAACAGCAGCCGGATGGCGACCCGCCCGCCAAAAGAGTGGCCGATGATCAGAAAGGGGTGTATGTCGAAATGCCGCAAAAATGCGCGCATGGCCGCGGCATAATCATCCACGCCCCAGGCCGCGGGCGGGGGGGGACTCTCGCCAAACCCCGGCAAATCCGGCACCACCACATCGTATCCGGCGCGGCCCAGCAGGGCGATGTCCGGCTGCCAACGCCCGGAATGGCTGCCCCAGCCGTGCAGGATCAGGATCGTGCGGCTTCCGGCCCGCTCGCGGCGGAAGTGGATGTCGGGGAGGGGGGAGGAGGGCATGGTTCAGTAGTCAGTGGTCAGTAGTCAGTGGTCAGTGGTCAGTGGTCCGTGAGGTGTGTATCAGCCGGTGGCGTTGGTGGGGATAGGGATAGGGTATGGCATCCTGAGCGGAAGGCGAACGGAGTGAGCCTGAAGTCGAAGGATGGGTAATTGGGTAATTGGGTAATTACATCCTGAGCGGAGGGCGGGGAGAGTTCGTACCGAACTCCGGCCGCTCGAAGTCGAAGGATGGGTAATTGGGTTGTCATTCTGAGGGAGCGAAGCGACCGAAGAATCACCCTCAAGTCGAAGGATGGGCATTGGTAATTGGGTAATTGGGTATTGGACTAAAGAGCGGATGGGGTATACTACAAATCCATCACAAAGTAAAGGTTGAAGCCTCCATGCAAACTCTCACCAAACGCTGGGTAACGCACGCCCGCATCACGCCCGCAGCCGAAGAAAGTTTACACCCCTACTCGCCCCTCATGCGGCAGATTCTGTTCAACCGCGGCATCACCTCGCCGCAGGAAGCCAGGGAATTTTTGCAACCCGGGCCGCCGGATGGCAACCCGTTCCTGCTGTCGGACATGCAGGCCGCGGTGGAGCGCGTTTTGTTCGCCATCCGGGCGGGGGAGCGTATCGCGGTGTACGGGGATTACGACGCGGACGGGGTGACGGCCACCGCGCTGATGGTGCAAACCCTGACCGCGCTGGGCGCGGATGTGCAGCCGTACATCCCCAACCGCTTCGACGAGGGCTACGGCTTGAACAACGAGGCCCTCAGCGAGCTGAAAAACCAGGGCGTCGATCTGGTGATCACCGTGGATTGCGGTATCCGCGCGCTGGATCAGGCCGCGCACGCCCGCCGGATCGGGCTGGATTTGATCATCAGCGACCACCACACGCCCCTGGAGGAGATCCCCGCGGCGCGGGCGGTGATCAACCCCAAGCGCCCCGGCGACGCGTACCCGGACAAGGACCTGGCCGGGGTGGGGGTGGCCTACAAGCTGGCCTCCGCGCTGGTGGCGCGCCATCCCACGCCCAACTTCGCGCTCGAAGAGGTGCACGATCTGGTGGCCCTCGGCACGGTGGCCGATCTGGTGCCGCTGGTGGGGGAGAACCGCGCGTTGGTGCGCGCCGGTCTGCGCCGCCTGCGTGCGCCCCAGCGCCAGGGGCTGCTCTCGCTGATGGGCGCGGCCGGGGTGCGCCCGTCGGAGGTCAACGCCAGTCACATCGGTTTCTCGCTTGGGCCGCGGCTGAACGCGGCCGGCCGGCTGGATTCGGCCCTCTCCGCGTTCGAGCTGCTCACCACGCGGGACGTGTTCCGCGCCGGGCAGTTGGCGCAGTTCCTGGACAACCAGAACCGCGAGCGCCAGCGCATCACCCGCGAGATGCAAACTCTGGCCGAGGAGATCGCGCTGTCCGAGGAGGAGACGCCGTACCTGCTGTTCGCCGCGCACCCGGATTTCAACGCCGGGGTGGTCGGGTTGGCCGCCTCCCGGCTGGTGGAGCGCTATTACCGCCCGGCCATCGTCGGCGAGCAGGGGCCGGAGACCACCAAAGCCTCCTGCCGCAGCATCCCGGAGTTTCACATCACCGCCGCGCTCGACCAGTGCCGGGATTTGCTGCTGCACCACGGCGGGCACGCGGCCGCGGCCGGGTTCACCGTCGCCAACGAGAACCTGCCCGAGCTGGTCTCCCGCTTGCAGCAGATCGCGGCCGGGCAACTGGCAGGCGAAGACCTGCGCCCGGTCATCCACGCGGACGCGGAAGTGCGCCTGGCAGACCTGACCTTCGACCTGTTGAAAGAACTCGACCAGCTCCAACCCACCGGCTACGGCAACCCGCACCCGGTCTTCATCGCCCGGGACCTGCGCGTGGCGCGCTCCCGCACGGTGGGCCGCGACCAGTCGCACCTCAAGCTCACCCTGAGCGACGGGCGCAAGACCCTGGACGCCATCGCTTTCCGCCAGGGGCACTGGCAGGAGAACATGCCCCCGCGCGTGGACGTGATCTTCACTTTCGAGCGCAACGAGTGGCAGGGGTATGTGAATTTGCAGTTGAATGTGAAGGATATCCGGGCGAGTGGAGGGGATTAGTTCAGTGGTCAGGGGGCAGGGGGGAGCGAGATGGTGAAAACATTAAAACATGCGTGCTCCCCCCTACAACGCCTCGATGATCTCCGCGGCGATGTCGTAGCGGCGGAAGGGGGGCATGATGTACACCCCGCTGGCCCAGGGGCGGATTTGTTCGATCAGCTCCAGCGCGATGGCGATGCCCTCCCGGCGGGTGTCGGCGGCGGATTCGATGCGCCTGCGGATGGGTTCGGGGATGGAGACGCCGGGCAGCTCGTTGTGCAGGAACGCGGTGTGGCGGGCATTGTACAGCGGCAGGATGCCGACCAGCAGGGGGAGTTCCAGCGCGGCGTGTTCGTTCTGGTATTGCTGGATGAACGCCACTGCTTTTTGGGGGTCGAAGACCGGCTGGGTGAGGGCGAAGTCCGCGCCGTTGCGAATTTTGCGGCGCAGCACTTTGATCTCGCGGGCCGGGTTCTTGGGGGTCAGGTTGAGGGCGCACCCTGCGAAGAAGGCGGTCGGCTGGCCGATGTCGGAGCCGGCGTAGTCGCTGCCGGTGTTGAAACTGTGTTTGATCAGTTTGAGCAGGCCGGAGGGCACCACGTCGTAGTCGTCCATGGCGTCGGGGTAGTCGCCGATGGCGGTGGGGTCGCCCATGACGACGAAGATGTTGCGCACGTTGAGGGCGTGGGCGGCCAGCAGGTCGCCCTGGACGCGCAGCAGGTTGCGCCCGCGGGTGGGGAAGTGCAGGATGGTGTCGATGCCCACGCTTTGCTGGATCAGGTTGGCGACGGCCCAGGGACTCATGCGCATACGCGCCATGGGGCTGTCAGCCACGTTGACGCAGTCGGCGCCGGCTTCTTTGAGCATACTGGCCGCGGCGAGCACTTTTTGGGTGCCGGGGCCGCGGGGGGGCGCCATTTCGACGGTGGTGATGAATTTGCCCGCTTGCAGTTTTTGTGCCAGCTCGGTGGGGCGTTCCGCGGGGGAGAGGTCTTCGGTGCGTTCCAGCACCACGAGGGGGGTGTTGTTCTGCTCGCCGGGTTCGGGCGGCTCGTCCAGCGCGGCACGCATCCGGGCGATGTGTTCGGGGGTGGTGCCGCAGCAGCCGCCGATGATGCTGGCTCCGGCGCGGCGGAAGGCGCGGGTGTAGTCCGCGAAGTAGGCCGGGCCGGCGGGGTACATGATGCGCCCGCCGACCTGTTCGGGCAGCCCGGCGTTGGGCTTGACCATGAAACGCGCTTCGGGCAGCGCGGCGCGCATTTTCTTGAGAATGCGAAGAAGCTGGGTGGGGCCGCCGGAGCAGTTGACGCCGATCACGTGCGCGCCGGTCTCGTGCAGGGTGCGGGCCACCTCCGCGGGGGAGTTGCCCAGCAGGGTGGTGTCGTCGCGGGTGAAGGTCATGGAGGCGATCACCGGCAGGTCGCACACTTCCTGCGCGGCTTTGACACCTTCGACGATCTCGTACAGGTCGGTGAAGGTCTCCAGCAGGATCAGGTCTGCTCCGGCCTCTGCCAGTGCGGCGATCTGTTCGCGGAACGCGTCGCGCGCCTGTTCGAGCTGCACCCGCCCGAAGGGGGCCAGCCGCACGCCCAGCGGGCCGACGTCCCCGGCCAGCAGCAGGTCTTTGAAGGAGGCCAGGATGACGCGGCGGGCCAGTTCCACCCCGGCCTGGTTGATGGCTTTCACCCGGTCTTCCAGGCCGTGGCGCGCCAGGCGGTAGCGGTTTGCGCCGAAGGTGTTGGTGAGGATGATCTGCGCGCCGGCGTCGATGTAGGCGTGGTGGACGTCGGCGACCAGGGCGGGCTGGCTGAGGTTGAGTTCGTCGAAGCAGGCATCGAAGCTCACCCCGCGGGCGTGCAGCATGGTGCCCATGGCGCCGTCGAACAGGAGGGGGGTGGTGAGGTTGTCGAGGTGGGAGAGGAGGGTGTGATCGCTCATTGAAATGATTCACCGCCGGGCGCGGCGGGCGTGCTTGCGCTCACGTTTGCGTTTCGGCGCGGGGGCTTCGGGCGGGGCCGCGGCCACCTGCCGGGTGATCGGGGTGCTGCGCAGGGCTTCGGCCATGGCGCGCACATGATCGACCGAGTTGCCGCAGCAGCCGCCGATGATGGTTGCGCCGAAATCGCGCACGCGCACCGCGTAGCGCGCCATGTCTTCCGGGCTGGCGTCGAAGTGTGCGTGGCCGTTCACCAGGCGGGGGACTCCCGCGTTGGATTTGGCGACCAGCGGGATGTCCAGCCCGACCGAGGCCATGGCCTGGATGACGGCTTCGATCTCGCCGGGGCCGTTGCCGCAGTTGCCGCCCAGGGCGATGGGGTTGAATTCGCGTATGGCCTGGAAGGCCTGCACCGGGGAGACGCCCATCATGGTGTGGCCGTTGGTGTCGAAGGTCATGGTGATGACCAGGGGCAGGCGGCTGGCGGCGCGTGCGCCTTCGGCCGCGGCGCGCACTTCGTTCAGGTCGCTCATGGTTTCGATCCAGAGCACATCCGCGCCGCCTTCGGTGAGCGCGGCGGCCTGTTCTGCGAACCCGTCGCGGGCCTCCTCGAAAGACAGGTCGCCGATGGGTTGCAGGATTTCGCCGCTGGGCCCCATCGATCCGGCCACCACGACCAGGTGGGGCGCGGCGTCGGCCTCGGCGCGGGCCAGCTGCGCGGCGGCGCGGTTGAACTCGCGCACGCGATCCTGGAAGCCGTGCAGTTTCAGGCGGAAGCGCGTCCCGCCAAAGGAGTTGGTCAGGATGATTTGCGAACCCGCGGCGATGAAGTCACGGTGCATTTTGCGGATGCGGTCGGGATGGATGAGGTTCCATTCTTCGGGCGGGTCGCCCTGGGTGAGGCCCATGCGCATCAGGGTGGTGCCCGTGGCGCCGTCGGCGAGAATGTAGTCTTGAGTCTGGAGGAGGGTGAGGAGGGGGTTCATGGATGTTCGTGTTCCTTGTTGGTTAGTTGGTTGCTTCTTGGTTAGGGAGCGGGCGTGTTGGCAGGTCTGAACGTTGGTCTTACTCCTTACTTCCTACTTCTTACTCCTTACTTCCTACTTCTTACTCCTTACTTCCTACTTCATTTTCTGGTTGGGCGGATTCCCCAATCCCTTCCCAACAAAAACGCCTCCCGGAAGCGAGAGGCGCGAGATAGATCATGCTCTCATCTTCCAGTTTGCCTGAAACGTTCAGGCTCCTGCCGGAATTGGCACCGTTTCCAGTGTTCAGTGTTCAGTATTCAGTGTTCGGTGTTCAGTATTCAGTGGTCAGAAATGCTGGATACTGAATACTGACTACTGGATACTGAATACTGGGTACTGGTTACTGAAAACTGGACGGTTGCCGAGGCTTCAACGGGCCGGTCCCTCAGCCTCTCTGGATGAGTTCCAGTTATTCGATTGATGGGGAGAAGTTTATCACAGCAGGGAGGGGGGTGTCAAACACAAATTGTGGTACGCTCGTACTTTGGTCTCTTGACAACGCCGCCTATCGCGTGCTATTGTTGCGGGTCGAAGATCGCGAAGCGTAAGGCGTAGACCCCCAATCCCCATCCTTCGACTACGAGCGGCCGGAGTTCGGTACGAACTCTCCCCGCCCTCCGCTCAGGATGCAATTACCCAATTACCCAATTACCCAATTACCCAATTACCCAATTACTCAACTAAAAACTCAAGCCCTTCGACTTCGCTCAGTCCTACCCCATGCGCATCCTCCTGATCAACAGCGAATACCCCCCCATCGGCGGCGGCGCGGGCAACGCCAGCCAGCATCTGGCCGCGGAGATGGCCGCGCTGGGGCACCAGGTGCTGGTGCTCACTTCGCATTTTCGCGGCCTGGCCTGGCAGGAGACCCGCAAGGGGGTGCGCATCGTGCGCGCGCCAGCCCGCCGCAAACGCGCCGACCGGTCCATGGCCTACGAACAGATCACCTTCATCCTGGGCGCGGGGTTGCGCGCCCTGCCCCTGGCAGCCCGCTGGAAACCGGACGTGACCCTGGCCTTCTTTGGGATGCCGAGCGGGGCTATCGCGCTGCCGCTCAAATGGCTGTTCCGCGTCCCGTATGTGGTCTCCCTGCGTGGGGGGGATGTGCCCGGTTTCCGGCCTTACGACTTCGCCCTCTACCACCGCATGATCGGCCCGCTGCTGCGCCTGATCTGGCGGCAGGCCGGCGCGGTGATCGCCAATAGCGGGGGGCTGCGCACCCTGGCGCAGCGCTTCGAGCGCAGAGTGCCCATCCAGATCATCCCCAACGGGGTGGACCCCGACTACTTCGCGCCCCCCGACCGGTCTTGGGAGCCGCCCCGGATGCTGTTCGTCGGCCGCGTGGTTTACCAAAAGGGACTGGACCTGTTGCTGCACGCCCTGGCCGCGTTGCGCGGGCTGCCCTGGGAACTGACCGTCGTTGGGGACGGTCCCCAACGCCCGGTGCTGGAACAACTGGCCGCCAGCCTGGACATCGCGGCGCGGGTGCGTTTCCGCGGCTGGCTGAAGGGCGACGATCTGCTGCAAGAATACCACCGCGCCAACCTGTTCCCCTACCCCTCCCGGCACGAAGGAATGCCCAACGCGGTGCTGGAGGCCATGGGCAGCGGCCTGCCCGTCATCGCCAGCCGCATCGCAGGCAACGAAGAACTGATCGTTCACCAAGAAACCGGCCTGCTGATCGAACCCGAAAACCAGTACGCCCTCGAACTGGCGCTGGCCGACCTGCTGCGCGACCCCCACCGCCGCCAACAAATGGGCGCGGCCGCGCGGCGGCGCGCCATTGAGTGCTACCCCTGGAACAAAATGGCACAGCAATATGTGCGTGTGTTGCAGCGAATCAGAGGGGAGGGGCGTGAAACGTAAGGCGTAATTACCCAATTACCCATCCTTCGACTTCAGGCTCACTCCGTTCGCCTTCCGCTCAGGATGTAATTACCCAATTACCCAATTACCCAATTACCCAATTACCAATGCCCATCCTTCGACTTGAGGGAGATTCTTCGGTCGCTTCGCTCCCTCAGAATGACAACCCAATTACCCATCCTTCGACTTCAGGCTCACTCCGTTCGCCTTCCGCTCAGGATGTAATTACCCAATTACCCAATTACCCAATTACCCAATTACCAATGCCCATCCTTCGACTTGAGGGAGATTCTTCGGTCGCTTCGCTCCCTCAGAATGACAACCCAATTACCCATCCTTCGACTACGAGCGGCCGGAGTTCGGTACGAACTCTCCCCGCCCTCCGCTCAGGATGCAATCCCCAATTCACAATTAACCGTTCACAATTCACCATTCACAATTCCGCCTTCCCATCCTTCGACTTCAGGCTCACTCCGTTCGCCTTCCGCTCAGGATGCAATCCTCTATCCCTATCCCCACTCCCTATCCCCACTCCCTATCCCCACTCCCTATCCCCACTCCCTATCCCCACCCCCCATCCTTCATCCTCAACGCCGCCGGCTGATACACACCTCACCGACCACTGACCACTGACCACTGACCACTGACTACTGAACCATGCCCTCCCCCCGCCTGCCCCGCCTCCTGTTGCTCGCCCTGTTCGCGGTCGTGATCACCCAGCGCGCCTGGCTGAGCGACGACGCCTACATCACCTTCCGCACGGTGGACAACTTCATCAACGGTTACGGCCTGACCTGGAACACCGCGGAACGCGTCCAGGCCTACACCCACCCGCTGTGGATGCTGCTGCTCAGCGGCCTGTACGCGCTGACGCGTGAAATCCACCTCACCAGCCTGCTCTTCTCCCTGGCGGTCTCCCTGGCCGCGGTCACCCTCTTCGCCCTGCGCCTCCCCCGCTCGCAGACCGCCGCCCTCTTCGGCCTCCTCGCCCTCACCCTCTCCAAAGCCTACGTGGACTTCGCCACCTCCGGCCTCGAAAACCCCCTCGCCAACCTGCTGCTGGTCCTCTTCGCCCTCCAGCTCCTCCGCCTCCCTACCCCCTCTTTCCCTTCCGCGCAAGACGCACCCCTCACTCCCTATCCCCAACTAACCCTCCTCTCCCTCACCGCCTCCCTCGGCCTGCTCACCCGTCTCGATCTGGCCCTGGTCTTCGCGCCCGGGCTGCTCTACGCCTGGTGGCACAACCGCACCCGTCGCGGGCTGTACGCTCTCGCCCTGGGGCAAATTCCCCTGCTGGCCTGGGAGGCCTTCTCGCTTTTCTACTACGGCTTCCCCCTCCCCAACACCTTCTACGCCAAACTCAACACCGGCATCCCGCAGGCCGAACTCACCTACCAGGGCTTCCTTTACCTGCTCAATGCCCTGGAATTTGACCCCCTCACCCCGCTGCTGATCCTGACCGGGCTGGCCGTCGCCCTCTACCGGCGCAACCCGCGCGAGCTGCTGATCGCCGGCGGCGTGCTGCTCTACCTGGCCTACGTGGTGCGCATCGGCGGCGACTTCATGGCCGGCCGCTTCCTGGCCGCGCCGTTGCTGCTCTCCGTCGTGCTGATCACCCGCCTGGACTTCGACCGCCTGCCGCCCGCCACCAACCTGCTGCTCTTCGGCCTGATCCTGGCCCTCGGGCTGCGCACCCCCCACGCCACCCTGGCCTTCGACGACCCCACCCTGCGCCAGCCGCCCCAGGAACACGTCGACCCGCGCGGCATCTCCGACGAACGCCTGAACTACGCGCCCTTCACCGGCCTGCTGGCCCTGCGCCGCGGCCAGCAGCTCCCCTCCCATGTCTGGGCCTGGCAGGGACGCCGTGACGCAGGCAAAGGCCGCACCCTGATCGCCAAATTCGCCATCGGCTTCTACGGCTTCGAGGCCGGGCCGGGCATCCACGTCATCGACCAGCTCGCCCTGGCCGACCCGCTGCTCGCCCGCCTGCCCGCGGCCCGCGACCTCAACTGGCGCATCGGCCACTTCATCCGCCCCCTCCCCGACGGCTACCTCAAAAGCCTCCAAACCGGCCAAAACCGCCTCAAAGACCCCCAACTGGCGCAACTCTACGACGCGCTGCGCCTGATCACCCGCGGCCCCCTGCTCAGCCGCACCCGCCTGCTCGAAATCTGGAAGATCAACACCGGCCACTACGATCAACTGATCGACTTCGACCGCTACCGCTACCCGGACATGCTGCGCCTCACCCCGTCAGGGGACACCGCCCGCACACCCACCCCCCCGGGCACCCCCCAGGACGCGCCCGGCAACCTGCTGCTGACCGCCAGCGGCCTGGAGATTGTCTTCCCGGCTGCCTCCCGCGCCCCGGTCATCGCCCTCACCCTCTCCAGCGACGACGCCTACCTGCTGCGCTACTTCCGCGGCCCGCAACTGATCGCCGAACAGCGCATCCCCCCACCCGAATACCCCGAAGACGGCCTGGCCCTCCACACGCTGAACGTGCCCCCCGCGGCCCTCCAAACCGGATACGACCGGCTGCGGCTCTTCCCCCTGCAGGGCGCGGAACCCTTCGCCTTCGGCCACCTGACCCTGACCGGGGAACCCTGACCATGTACCAATCCCGCCTCCGAACGCTCTACAGACACCTGTTCAAGCCCGGGCCGATCCGCCGCCTGACCGCGGCCCGCCGCGCCCTGCCCGACTTCCTCATCATCGGCGCCATGCGCAGCGGCACCACCGCGCTCCACGACACGCTGGCGCGCCATCCCCGCGTCATACCGGCCATCAAAAAAGAAATCCACTTTTTCGATCTGGAATTTCACCGCGGCATAGGCTGGTACCGCGCCCACTTCCCCTACCAGACCCGGATGCGAGGGCACATCACCGGCGAAGCCAGCCCCTACTACCTCTTCCACCCGCTCGCCCCGGGCCGCGCCGCGCAAACCGTTCCGCAAGCGCGGCTGATCGCCCTGCTGCGCAACCCGGTCGACCGCGCCTACTCCCACTACTGGCACGGCATCCGCCTGGGGTACGAAACCCTGAGTTTCAAAGACGCCATCGAGCAGGAAGCCGAAAGGCTGGCCGGAGAAGAGGAACGCCTGCGCCGCGGCCCCAGCTTCCCCCACCAACTCCACAGCTACCTGGCCCGCGGCCTGTACGCGCAGCAGCTTGAACGCTGGCTGGCACACTTCCCCAAGGAATCCCTGCTTGTACTCCAAACCGAAGCCCTGGAACATCACCCCGCCCCCATCCTGCACAGTTTGTGCCGATTCCTACACATTCCACCCGCACCGCTGACCATCAACCGCTCCCTCAACCGGGCACGCTACCCGGAAATGCGCCCCCAAACTCGCTCCCGGCTGGTAGAATTCTTCCGGCCCCATAACCAACGACTTTACCAACTTTTAGGAGAAACTTTCGATTGGGATCACTGATCGCCAAATGGTTCACCCGCTTACGAGTCCATCTGCTTCAATACCGGTATCGTAACCGCCCCTACCGCGAATACTACGCCGCGGTCATGCGCGTCCGCACCGCCTACGACCCAAAGTTCGCGGTCGGTGGCCGGTGGGAGGAGATCGGACGCCTGCAATTCGACTTTCTGCGCGCCCGCGGCCTGCAACCCACCCACACCCTGTTGGATTTCGGCTGCGGCAGCCTGCGCGGCGGGTTGCACTTCATCCGCTACCTGGAACCAGGCCACTACACCGGTATAGACATCAGCCCCGAGGCGCTGGCAGCCGGCAGGCAGTTCCTGGCCCAGGCCGGGCTGGAGGACCGCAAACCCGTTCTCAGGCTCTCCCACGGATTGACTTTCGACGACTTCAGCAGCCAGCGCTTCGATTTCATCCTGGCGCAATCCGTCCTCACCCACATGCCCCGCCAGGACATCGAAACCTTGTTCGCACATGTCCACAAAGTCATGCACCCTGCTACCGTGTTCTACGCCACCTTCTTCGACGGTGGCACACGCACCTACACCTCCGCAGACCGCACCAACTTCCACTACCCTTTCCCTCTGCTGCGTGATCTGGGTGCAAAATACAGCCTGCGGATCACCCGGGACCCGGACTACCCCCATCCCCGCAAGCAACAGATGATGGCAATCCGATTGCTGATCGACCAGCAGTGATCGAAAACCAGCCTCCAGCCTCCCCCTTATGCCCCCTCTCGACTTCCTGATCATCGGCGCGCAGAAATGCGGCACCACCTGGCTGGCCGATATGCTGCGCAGGCACCCCCAGGTGTTCATCCCGCCGGAAAAAGAGATGTTTTACTTCAACCGGCAGTTCTTCGAGTCCCCGGAGCTGCCCAACTACAACCACAGCAAACCGATCTCATGGTATCTGGCGTTTTTTCAGAACGCTGCGCCCGGCCAGCTGAAAGGCGAAGCCAGCCCGGCCTACCTGTGGGACCCCGCCGCGCCGCGCAAAATTTTCGACTTCGACCCCTCGCTGAAACTGATCGCGGTGCTGCGCGACCCGGTCGAGCGCGCCTTTTCCCAATACCTGTACTACATCCAGCGCGGGGTGCTGGGCGACGTATCCTTCGAACAGGCCCTGGACATGCGGCCCGACCTGCTCTCGCGCGGCCTGTATCACCAACAGTTACAACGCTACTACGCGCTTTTCCCCGCGCCGCAAATCTACGTGGCCTTCTACGACGACTTGCAGGCCGACGCCGCCGGATTTCTGATCGGGGTGGAACGCTTTCTTGGGGTTGGCGAGCACGTGCCAGAGGGCGTGGAGGAACGCGCCAACGTGACCGGGCGGCCGCGCTTCCCGATCATCAACCGCACCCTGGCACGGTTGCGCTACCCGTTGCGCAAATACAACCCCCCTCTGATCATGGACTTCCTGCGCCGCAGCGGGCTGGCCGCGTTGCAAGAGCGAGTGCGGCTGCTCAATACCCGTCCCCTGGAAGAACGCCCGCAAATCGCCCCCCAAACCGCCGCGCGGCTGCGCGCCTACTTTCGCGACGATGTCAGAGCCTTAGAACGCCTGACAGGCCGTGATTTGGGGAAGTGGGTGGTTGGGTAGCTGGATATTGGGCCTTTATGCTATTTGCCAGGCGTGCATCCACAGGACGCGTTTTATGTCACTCTGAGCGACTGCTGTTGCCTGCGTCATTCTGAGCGACAGCGAAGAAGCTCAGCGATGATGGGGGAGATGTTGGACGGGGGACGGGGGACGGTTGTTCGGCGCGTGGTTATTGGCGGCGTCCAGGTGGTTGGACGGACGACCGGGGGCGGCGGGGAGCGAAGAATCTCGACGATGGTGGGGGGGATTCTTCGGTCGCTGCGCTCCCTCAGAGAATGACATAAAGTGGCTGGTTTCGAAGATCGAGCATAAGGGCCAATTAATCGTTTACAATTCACCCTTCACAATACCCATCCTTCGACTACGAGCGAACGGAGTTCGGTACGAACTCTGCCCGCCCGCCGCTCAGGATACAATTACCCATCCTTCGACTTCAGGCTCACTCCGTTCGCCTTCCGCTCAGGATGTAATTACCCATCCTTCGACTTCAGGCTCACTCCGTTCGCCTTCCGCTCAGGATACAATTACCCATCCTTCGACTACAGGCTCACTCCGTTCGCCTTCCGCTCAGGATGTAATTACCCAATTACCCAATTACCCAATTACCCAATTACCAACACCCACTCCCCATGCCCCTCCACCTCACCGAACAAGAGCGCGCCATGCTGGCCGGAGAGCGCGGCCCTGCCGTGCAGATGGCCCTGCGCATCCTGACCACCATGGCTGAAGTGTACGCCGCGGAACGGCTGCTGGAGATCGAATCCGCACACATCGACGGCTGCCTGTACCACGGCGAGGCCGGGTTGGATTTCGCCCTGCGCCTGCTGGAAGGCGGGGCCAGCGTGGTCGTGCCCACCACCCTCAACGTGGGCGCGCTCGACCTGCTGCACCCGGAGTATTTTCGGGGCACCCGCCAGTTCGCAGAAAACGCGCGTAAACTGATGGACGCCTACCAGCAGATGGGCTGCCAGCCAATCTGGACCTGCGCGCCCTACCAGACAGCCCAGCGTCCGCGTTTTGGCGCGCAGATCGCCTGGGCCGAGAGCAACGCCATCGTATTCGCCAACTCGGTGCTGGGCGCGCGTACCAACCGCTACGGCGACTTCATCGACATCTGCGCGGCCATCACCGGCCGCGCGCCGGCCTCCGGCCTGCACCTGACCGAAAACCGCCGCGGGGAACTGCTCTTCCGGCTGGTGGACGTGCCGGAAACCCTGCTGCGGGAGGACGTGCTCTACCCGGTGTTAGGCTACCTGATCGGGAAAGCCAGCGGCAACCGCATCCCGGTCATCGAGGGGCTGCCCCCCGGCGCGAGCGAGGACCAGCTCAAAGCCCTGGGCGCGGCCGCGGCCTCCTCCGGCGCGGTGGCCTTGTTCCACGCGGTGGGCGTCACCCCCGAAGCCTCCACGCTGGAGGCCGCGTTCCAGGGCCGGGAGCCGCGGCAGGTCATCGAAGTCCGCCTGCCCGACCTGCGGCAGACCCTGGCCGAGCTGTCCACCGCGCCCGACCGCGAGATCGACGTGGTCGCCCTGGGCAGCCCGCACTTTTCGCTTGCCGAATTCGAAGCCCTGCTGCCATTGATCGAAGCGCACCCCCCCGGTCCGCGGGTGGAGTTCATCGTCTGCACCAACCGGCTGGTGTACGCAGCCCTGCAGGCGCGCGGGATGCTCGAGAAGCTGAAGCGCGCCGGGGTGCAGATCGTGGTCGATACCTGCGTGGTGGTCACGCCCATCGTGCGGGCGCGGCATGGGGTGCTGATGACCAATTCGGGCAAGTTCGCGCATTACTCGCCGGGCAACATCGGCCTGCAGGTGGTGTTTGGCAGTTTGCTGGAGTGCGTGCGCTCCGCGGCGCTAGGCCGGGTGTGGCGGGATGAGCGGTTGTGGAGGGCGGGATGAAATTTCGGGGTCGTGTGCTGGTGGCTGGGGAAGGAGGCGGTAGGCCGCTGGTGTTGTCCGAGCCGCTCAGCCTGTGGGGCGGGCTGGACCCGCACACGGGCGAGATCATCGACCGCCGCCATCCCCAATCCGGGCAGAATGTGGCCGGGCGGGTGCTGATCATGCCCTCCGGCCGCGGCTCCAGCAGCGCGAGCAACATTCTCTTGCAGGCGGTGAAAGAGGGCCGCGCGCCGGCGGCCATCCTGCTGGCCGAGGCCGACCCCATCCTGGCCCTGGGCGCGGTGGTGGCGCGCGAGCTGTATCGCCGCGCCCCGCCGGTGGTGGTGCTGCGCCCGCAGGATTACCGCGCCCTGTGCCGTTTGGCCCGCCAGCAGCCGGCCGTTATTCGCGTTGCGGCGGAAGGAAATGTGAGCATCGACAATGGAATTCAACCCTGACCAATTGCCCTCCCGCACGGTGTACAAACTGCTGATCGGCGCCATCGTGCCGCGTCCCATCGGCTGGATTTCGACGGTGAGCGCAAACGGCCAGCCCAACCTGGCCCCCTTTTCGTACTTCAACGTGGTGGCGCACAACCCCCCGACGCTGGTCTTTGGCCCCGGTATCCGCGGCACGGACGGCAGCCCGAAAGACACGCTGCGCAACGTGGGCGCGACCGGCGAGTTCGTCGCCAACATCGTCACCGAAGAGATCGTGGAGGCCATGAACGTGACCGCGACCGAGTTCCCCGCGCAGGTGAACGAGTTCGAGGCTGCCGGGTTGACCGCGCTGCCCTCGAAGGTGGTGCGCCCCCCGCGCGTGGGTGAAAGCCCGGTGCACTTCGAATGCCGCGTGGTGCAGATCGTGAAGCTGGGCGATCACCCCGCCGCGGGCAGCCTGGTGATCGGGCGGGTGGTGTACGTGCACGTGCGCGAGGATGTGCTGTTCGACGGGGACAAGATCGACGTGCGGCGGCTGAAGCCGGTCGGGCGGCTGGCCGGAAGCGGGTATTGCCGGGTGACGGATTTGTTCGAGATGGAACGTCCCCCCTCACAAATCAAGAAGCAAGCTCAAAAGCCTTGAAGTGTTCCACGGTCTGGCGCAGGCCGTCCTCCAGGGAGGTGGTGGGTTGCCAGCCCAGCGTTTTGGCGATCTTTGCGGCGCGCAGGTAGATGTAGCGGGTCTCGCCCAGCTTGGGTGGCCCGTGACGCGGGGGCAGGGGGTATTGGGTGATGCCCGCCAGCACCGAAAACAGCTCGTTGATCGAAGTCCCCCGTTCGGAGCCGAGGTTGTAGATGCCGTTCTCGTGCGGTATGGTCAACGCCAGCAGGTTGGCGCGGGCGCAATCGGTGACGTACACGAAGTCGCGGGTTTGTTCGCCATCGCCGTTGATGGTGACGGGTTCGCCGCGCAGCATCTGGCGGGTGAAGATGGCGACCACCCCGGCCTCGCCGTTGGGGTCCTGGCGGGGGCCGTACACGTTGGGGAAGCGCAGCACGGTGTAGTCCAGGCCGTAATTGGCGTGGTACAGGTACAGGTAGTGCTCGACGATGTGTTTGCTGGCCCCGTATTGGGAGAGCGGGTTGACGGGGTGGTCTTCGTCGCAGGGCAGGTACTGTGGCTCGCCATAGACCGCGCCGCCGGTGGAGATGTAGACGAACCGCCGGATACCGGCCCGGCGGGCGCACTCCAGCAGGTTCAGGGAGCCGATCACGTTGACCTGGGCGTCGAAGAGCGGGTCTGCGACCGAGCGGCGCACATCCACCTGGGCCGCGTAGTGGCAGACGAAGTCGGGTTGCTCGGTTTCGAAGAGGCGCGCCAGTTCGGGGCTGCGCACGTCCAGGCGGTGAAAGCGGGCGCGCGGATCGAGGTTGGCGGCGCGGCCCGTGGACAGGTCGTCCACCACCACGACCTGGAAGCCGTTTTCCAGCAGCAGGTCCACCGCGTGGGAGCCGATGAAGCCCGCGCCGCCGGTTATCAGCGCTTTCATGGGAGGGGGGTTAGAACAAGGTGTAGATGAACGGCCCGATGCCCGATGCGGAGGCGAAGATCAGCAGCAGCCCGAATACCAGCAGCACCGCCACCATAGGGATCAGCCACCACATTTTTTGCTGCCACAAGAACGATAATAGCTCGCCTACCACGCCCAGGTTGGATTTCATACTGCGAAAGAAAGCTTTCATGGGTTTACCTCATTGGTTGGTTCTTGGTTGGTTGGGGGGAACGTTGGTAAGTTGGAGCGTTACTCCTTACCACGGAACACCGAACACTGAACACCGCGTCCCGTTGGAGCACTGAGGACACTGAAACACTGAAGGTGTTGAGCACACTGAACACCGAACACTGAACACTGAACACTGAATACTGAACACTGAATACTGAACACTGAATACTGAACACCGTCCTACTTCCGCACCACAAACCCATCCATGTACAGGGTGTCGATGTCGCTTTTGCCGAAGGTGTTGAGGGCGTTGGCCGGGGTGTTGACGATGGGTTCGCCGCGCAGGTTGAAGCTGGTGTTGAGCAAAACCGGCACGCCGGTGGCTTCTCCGAACAGTTCGATAGCCCGGTAGTACAGCGGGTTCCACTCCCGGCGCACGGTTTGCATACGCCCGGAGCCGCCTTCATGGGTCACGGCCTGTATTTTATCACCTTGTCCGTTTTTGGTTTTGTACACCATGAGCATGTAGCGCAAGGGGTAGTGTTTTTTGGGGTCGTCCAGGTCGGCGTAATAATTGGCGGCCTCTTCTTCCAGGATGACGGGGGCGAAGGGGCGGAAAGGCTCGCGGAATTTGATGCGCTCGTTGACGATTTCTTTCATTTCTGCGCCGCGCGGGTCGGCCAGGATGGAGCGGTTGCCCAGCGCCCGCGGCCCCCACTCGAAACGGTCCTGGAACAGGCTGATGACTTTGCCGCTCAGGATGTCGTCCACCATCATGTGCGCCAGCCTGTCCTGGTCGGGCACGAACTCGTAGGAGCGGCCGGCGGCTTCGATGGCCGCCCTGATCTGGTCGGGAGTGTAGCTTTTGCCCCAGTAGGCGTGTTCCATGACGAACTTGCGGGGTTTGCCGAGCAGCACGTGGTAGGCGTAGAGCGCGGCCCCCAGCGCGCCGCCGTTGTCCCCGGCTGCCGGTTGGATGTACACCTCCTCGAAGGGGGATTCGCGCAAAATTCTGCCGTTTGCCACCGAATTGAGTGCCACCCCCCCGGCCATGCACAGCCGTTTGGAGCCGGTCCTTTCATAGGCGTACTGGACCATCTTCAGCAGCACTTCTTCGGTGACGCGCTGGATGCTGGCCGCGATGTCCGCGTAGTGCTGGTTGGTGCGCGCGGTGGCGTCGTCCCATTGGGGGTGGTCTTTGTTGGGGTGGGTGGTGGGGGTGAAGAAGTCCGAATCGTGGACGCGCGGTTCCCCGAACAGGCGGATGAATTTGTCGCTGAAGGTGCGCGAGGTGGAGCGGTGGAACGAGAAGTAGTCCATGTCCAGGCGGAAACTGCCGTCGTCGCCCACGTGGATGAGTTTGTATATGTCCTCGACGCGCGTGGGCCGCCCGTAAGGGGACATGCCCATCACTTTGTATTCGCCGTTGTTGACGCGGAAGCCCAGGAACGCGGTGAACGCGGAGTAGAGCAGCCCCAGGGAGTGCGGGAAGCGGGCTTCGCTGAACAGTTCGATGGCATTGGTGCCGCTGCCGTCCCAGTCTGCGGTGGCTTTTCCGATGGTGGCAGTGGTCCACTCGCCCACGCCATCCACGGTGATGATGGCGGCTTCTTCGTAGGGGGAGCAGAAGAACGCGCTGGCCGCGTGCGAGAGGTGGTGCTCGACGAAGAGCAGTTTTTCGTCCGGGATGTCCAGATGGGTGAGAATGTGGCCTTTGATCCACAGTTTTTCGTTGAACCAGGCGATCATGGACTCCCGGAACACGCCCCACGATTTCGGAAAGGTCTGGAGACTGGTCTGCAAGATGCGCTCGAATTTCTTGAGCGGCTTTTCGTAGAACACCACGTAATCCAGTTCCTGGGTGGTGATGCCAGCCTGTTGCAGGCAGAATTCGATGGCTTTTTCCGGGTAGTCGAAGTCGTGTTTTTTGCGCGAGAAGCGCTCTTCGTCTGCCGCGGCCACCAGCATCCCATCTTTCAGGAGCGCGGCTGCCGAGTCGTGGTAGTAACAAGAAATGCCGAGAATGTACATCAGGACAACCTCCGGGCGTCTTCGAGTGTGCGGTCATGGGTGTTGCGCTCGATCCAGGTGGGTTGCAGGTTTTTGATGGCGAGCGGGTCTCCGAACAGGCGCACGCCCAACCCAAAGGGCAAAAAGATGGTGAAGTAAAAGATGCTGAGCACGATGCGGGCGAGGAAGTCGCCGATCATCTGCCCGATGTGTTTCCAGGCGTTCCAGATTTTGCGCAAGGTGCTGATTTGCTCGTTCGTTTCCGGCATTGCTCCGTCCTTTGAGGTGTGGTCAAAAAGCGTTGAAGGTCACAGTAGGTCGTAAGACGTAAGGCGTAATTACCCAATTACCCATCCTTCGACTTCAGGCTCACTCCGTTCGCCTTCCGCTCAGGATGTAATTACCCAACTACCAACTCGAAAGACTCGGATTCCCTTACCAGCCCATCTTAACGCCGCAAGCGCGCATCGAGAAATGGCTCTTTTAGGCCATTTTTGCGGATTTTTCGCGCACGTAGATCGGGTTGCTGAAAATCCACGCCCGGCGTTTCCCGCGGTATTGCAGGTAGGCCTCGGCCCGGTACACGCCCGGCTGCGAGGTGATGTGGGTGCAGGTTTCGCGGTTGTGCCAGGTTTTGATCACCTCTCCGTCCCGCAGCAGGCGGCATTCGGTGCGCACAGGCAGGCGAACCTGGAAGGTGACACCGTTGCCCAGCGGTATCTCGTCTCCCATCTGGGCAGTGGTCATGTGTCCCTGTGCGGTAAAGTGAAAGCCGCGCGTGTTTGCGGGCAAGTCGTAGCCGATGAAACAGTGCCCCTGGCGCAGCGCGTCCAGGATCAGGCGTTTGTCGTGCTCTAGCTCTCCGTTGAGCGCTTCCGGCAGCAGCAAGTGGGTGTTGACGCAGCGGAAGTGAAATTCGTAGGGAAAAATGGTGCGCTTGAACGGCCCCATGCGCCCCGGCAGCGCGTGCGCGTCCGAGCCGCCGATGGCTACCACCCGTTTGCCCTGCTTGAGCAACGCGTCCCAGCGCGCCACCGTCTCCGGCAACGGGCCGTGCGCGACCGCGGCCGGATTGTACGCGTAGTACACCGCGTGCAGCTTGCTCTTCAGCCTGACCTTCAGTTCGCTCAACGCGTTCCACAGCTCGATGCCGGTATAGCCATCCACATCCCAATCCACCCACGAGAGATCGGGTTCGCCGAAGAGTGGGTTGGCGGGATCGTTGGGGTGCGCGATGAAAGCCAGCCCGCCCGCCTCCCGCACGCCATCGAGCAAGCGTTGGGGGTCGTAGGCCAGCGGGGCCAGCTCGCGGTCCGCGCCAAACACCAGCAGATGGTTTTTTTGCGGCTGCCGCGCCTGGTCGTGGACCTCCTCGCCGACCAACAGCAACACCCGCTGGTCGCCGTTCTCGTAATACCGCTCCGGGCCGTTGACCCACACGTTGTGGTCGGTGACGATGACCGCCTCCAGCCCGGCCTTTAGCGCGGCGCGGGCGATCTCGCCGTGGCTGCCGTGCCCGTCCGAGTAGGGGGTGTGCATGTGGAGATTGATGGTGATTTCGTGCATTGGCTGTTCGATGATTGGGTAATTGGGTAATTACATCCTGAGCGGAAGGCGAACGGAGTGAGCCTGAAGTCGAAGGATGGGTAATTGGGTAATTGGGTAATTGGGTAATTGCATCCTGAACACTGGGGGCACTGGGGGAACTGGGGGAACTGAGGGAACTGGGGGAACTGAGGGAACTGAGGGAGCTGAGGGAACTGAGGGAACTGGGATCACTGGGGGATACTGAGCAACTGAGACCAATAAGACAACTACGACCACTCAGACCACTCAGACCAATAAGACTACCGAAGGCACTGAACACTGAACACTGAACACTGAATACTGAACACTTTCGCTACTCGCTCACCACTCTCCACTCGCCAACCGTTCCTTGACTACCCGCCTGCTTCCCCGTATAATGCCGGATGCTGTTCGCAAGCTGAATGACAAGGAGTACGTTTTGGACACCATTATCAATATCGCACTAATTATAGTCTCGATTGCGCTGATTACCAGCGTGGTATTGCAGAGCAAAGGCGCGGGACTCGGCGGCCTGACCGGTACGGACGCGGGGGGCATGTTCTCGGCCCGTCGAGGCATCGAGAAGACCCTCTTCCGGGTCACCATCCTTTTCAGCGTGCTGTTTTTCGCGCTGGCGCTTACCGCAGTGCTGATTGCAGGCTGACCTTTCGGGCCAACGAACCGATCCCGTCCCGTACCGCCAATGTGTGATCCCTGGGGAGCAAGTGCAATCTTGCTCCCCAGTACAATTTTGATGGTGAAAGATGTTCTTGCCGCGCGGGGAGGAGACCCAGCCAGCGGCACCATCATCACGAATCGTGATTTGCCCATACCCGTTCTATGAAAAAACTAAGATGGCAACTGCTGATCCTGATCCTGGCGCTGGCCGCGATAGCCATTTTATTGCTCGGCCAACAGCCCAGCGTCCAGCCGGTGGACACCATTTCCGAACAACCCCAACCGGTCAGCGGCGGGGTGTACAGCGAAGCCCTGATCGGCTCTCCCGCGCGTTTCAACCCGGTGTTGGACTTCTTCAATCCGGTGGACCGTGACATCGACCGCCTGCTGTACAGCAGCCTGGTCAAGTTCGACGCCCGCGGCCTGCCCCAACCCGATCTGGCCGAATCCTGGGGCATCTCCCAGGACGGCACGGTCTACAACTTCTCGCTGCGCGAAGATGCGGTCTGGCACGACGGCCAACCCGTCACCGCCGGGGACGTGGTCTTCACCATCGAACTGCTGCGCGATCCCGCCCTGCCCGTCCCCGAAGACCTGCGCGAGTTCTGGAGCGAGATCGAAGTCGAAGCCCTGGACGATAAACTGCTCCAGATTCGTCTACCCGAACCCTTCGCCCCCTTCCTCGACTACCTGACCTTCGGCGTGCTGCCAGACCACCTGCTCGCGGATGTGGACCCCGAAGCGATCATCGACCACGACTTCAACCTCCAGCCAGTCGGCAGCGGGCCTTACCGCTTCGATCAGTTTCTGGTCGAAGACGAGCAAATCACCGGCGTCTCTCTGCGCGCCTTCGAGGACTACTACGGGCAGCGCGCTTTCATCGACGATGTGGTGTTCCGTTTTTACCCCGACGCGCCGGCCGCGCTGGCCGCCTACCAGCAGGGGGAGGTGATGGGCATCAGCCGTGTCACCCCCGACATCCTGCCCGACGTGCTGGCCGAACCCGGCCTCAACCTGTTCACCGGGCGACTGCCGCAGCTCACCCTGATCCTCTTCAACCTGGACAACCCGGAAACGCCCTTCTTCCAGGAGCGCGAGGTGCGCCGCGCCCTGATGCAGGCCCTCAACCGCCAGCGCATGATCGACCGCCTCTTCCAGGGGCAGGCCATCCTCGCCAACGGGCCGATTTTCCCCGGCACCTGGGCCTTTCTCGACACCAGCAGCGACCTGCCAGCTTACGACCAGCAGGCCGCGGTGGACACGCTCAAGGCCGCGGAGTACACCATCCCCGCGGAGGGCGGCAACGTGCGCGCCAAAGAGGACGTCTTCCTCGCCTTCACCCTGCTCTACCCCGCAGACATGGGCTACACCGCGCTGGCCCAAGCCATCCAGGACAGTTGGGCGCAGATCGGGGTGGAAGTCACCCTCGAAGAAGTGCCCTACGATGAACTGATCAGCGACTACCTGGACCCGCGCCAATACCAGGCCGCGCTGGTGGACCTCAACCTGTCCCGCTCCCCAGACCCGGACCCCTACCCCTTCTGGCACCAGGCGCAGATCACCGGCGGCCAAAACTACGCCCAATGGGATGACCGCCCGGCCAGCGAATACCTGGAACAGGCGCGCATCACCTTCGATCTGGGGGAGCGCACCCGGCTGTACCGCAATTTCCAGGTGCGTTTTGCCCGCGAGCTGCCCGCGCTGCCGCTCTTCTACCCGGTCTACTCCTACGCGGTGAGCGCGGAAGTGCAGGGCATCAGCATCGGCCCGCTCTTCGACCCCTCCGACCGCCTGGCCACCCTGCCGGAGTGGTACCTGCGCGCTGCCACGGGGGAAACCACGGAATCGCCGTGAGGGGGATTGGATATTGGGCAATTGGGTAATGGGGTAATTGGGTAATTACATCCTGAGCGGAAGGCGAACGGAGCAAGCCTGAAGTCGAAGGATGGGTAATTGGGTAATTACATCCTGAGCGGAAGGCGAACGGAGTGAGCCTGAAGTCGAAGGATGGGGGGTGGGGATGGGGATGGGGATAGGGATAGGGATAGGGATAGGGATAGGGGTAGGGATAGG
>JALUWE010000527.1 GCA_027019845.1 Anaerolineales bacterium
GGTCTCGGTGGGCGACAGGGTCGGAGTGGCTGAAGGGAGCGGGGTGTCTGTGAGGGTGGGGGTTGGGGTTGGGGTGAGCGTCGAAACCGCGGTTGGAGCCGGCGTGGAGGAGGGCAGGGGTGTGGCCGTGGGCACGTTGGGCACGTAGAGTCGCTGGCCCGTGGTGATCAGGGTCGAGTTTCCCATACAATTTGCATTCTGAAGCTGGGAGATACTGACACCAAAGGCAACGCTCAACTCGAATAGTGTGTCCCCGGAGCGGACGGTGTAGGTTACCCAATCGTCGGGCGGGCCGCACGAGTCGGTGGGGAGCGGCGAGGAGGCAGGGAGCTGTGTCGCGGGGGGCGGGTTTGTCGGGCTGGGTTCGGGTGTGGGTGTAAGCGAGGGGGCGGGGGTGGCGGTAGCCGGAAGCGCGGGGGTGGGGCTTTCGGCGACGCTGAACGCGGTCGCCTGGGTGGGTATGGGGCTGGGGGAGAGGCTCGGGCTGGGAGCCGCGGTTTTGAGGGGAGGTGCTTCTGATTGCGCTGGGGAACCCAGGAACAGCGTCAGCAAAAAAATCAACGCGCCGGCTGTTACCACCAGCAGGAAAATCCAACCAAAACGCGTATTGGAAAAGAGGCCGGACAGGGTTCTGCCTGGACGGGCAGGGGGTGCGACTTCCTCCCGAATGGAGGCGGGCATTCGTTTTATAGAGTCGCGGCGATAAATCGAGCAGCGGATGAAGCGGGGAGTCAGGCAGTATTGTTCCTGATGTTGGGCCTGGGGAACCTCAACAGGCTGGACATGGTGACAGGCATTCCCCGCGGCCGGATAGCGGTACACCGTGCTGGGATCGTCGGTGCGGCCCAGGTAAGGGCATATTTTGGCTTCCATGATGATGATTATACCCGCGAGGAGGTGTCCGGTGTCTATCCTGTTCTACGCTGTCTGTACTATACGAATTCCCCAGAGGTCCTCGTGGGTTAACGAAAACCACGGACTCGCTATGGAGCGAATCCGTGGTGAAGGTTTATGCGGTCGGGTTATCCGAGGTACTCGCGCAGGGCGACTGCCACGCCCGGGTGGCGCAATCTGCGCAGGGCCTGGGCTTCGATCTGGCGGACGCGCTCCCGCGTGACGCCCATTTTGCGGCCTACCTCTTCCAGCGTGCAGGTTTTGCCGTCGATCAGCCCGTAGCGCAGCTGCAAGACGCGCACTTCGCGGGGCGGCAAAGTGTCCAGCACCTGTCCCAGCTGCTCTTTCAGCAGGTTGTGAGAGGCGGTTTCGTCCGGCGCGGGCGCCTCGCGGTCTTCGATGAAGTCGCCCAGCATGGATTCGCCCTCATCGTCTATCGGCATCTCCAGAGAAAGTGGGCGCCGGGAAACTTTGAGCATGTCTTCTACCTTCTTGACGGGTAACTCCATCGTATCCGCCAGCTCTTGCATGGTTGGCTCGCGAGCGTACTTCTGCTTGAGCTGGTTTTGGACGCGGCGCAGCTTGCTGATCTGGTCGCCCATGTGTACGGGTACGCGAATGGTGCGCCCCTGATCCGCGATGGCCCGCGTGACAGCCTGGCGGATCCACCAGGTCGCGTAGGTGCTGAACTTGAAGCCCCGGCGGTAGTCGAACTTCTTGGCGGCGCGCATCAGGCCGATGTTGCCTTCCTGGATCAAATCCAGGAACGGAACGCCGCGGCCAATGTATTTCTTGGCGACACTGATGACAAGCCGGGAGTTGGAGATGATCAGCCGTTCGCGCGCCTTCCAACCCTCCTCAACGTCTTTTTGCAGCTGCTCCCGCTGCTCGAAAGACAATCCGCCTTTTGCCAGCGCATCGCGGGCTTCGCGGCCGCGTTCGATGGCCTGCGCCAGGTCGATCTCTTCTTGCGGGGTCAGCAAGGGCACTTCAGCGGCCTGTTTGAGGTACAGGCCGACCATATCGCGCGGGTCGAGGTTAGCAAGCGGGTTTTCATCCGAGGAAATAATTTTGTCGATCACTTGAGCGGGAGGTTCCTCTTCAGATTCGATGATGCCAGCAGTATCCCCAGTCTCTTGGGTGTCCGCGTCTTCGACATAGGGCACCCCCGCACTCATCAACGCCGCAAAGACTTCATCGAGCTGATTTATCTCTTCCTCGGCTTCGGGAAAGAATTGGAGCAGATCATCCAGGGTGACATACCCCTTTTGCCGGCCCAGCGCGACAATTTGCTGAACAGCAAAAAACGGCTGGCCGTTCTCCTCATCGGTTTCCAGAATGTTCTTTTGAATCATGTCGTCCATATAGCTTCGTTTCACCTTATTCACCAGCGAGGCTGGTGGTATATTTTCGTCAAGCGACAAGGAAACACTTCTGTTTTGAATTTTTTTATCCAAAACAGCTTTCCCTTTATGGCGTGATTTTCACAATTCATCGGGAAGCTGTCTTTCTGAGACAGCCTCCCTGTATTATATCACCATAATACCAGAAAACCGGCCTCAATTTTGAATCATTTTTAACAAACTTTCATAAGCGCATATCCCCGCTTCAGGTTACTTCCAGAACTTGTTGGCGGCGTTCTTCGATAGTGTTCAAAAGAGCGCTGAAAGCATCCGAAAAAGCGCTCACCCCTTCCTTCTCCAGCTCATCCGTAACCCGATCAAAGGAGACACCCACCGCGCGGAGTTCCTCAAAAGCCTGGCTGGCCTCTGCCAGACCACTTTCCAGCGTCAAACTGGGAGTGCCGTGATCTTTGAACGCTTCGAGCGTATGAGGGGGGACGGTGTTGACCGTGTTGGGGCCAATCAGCTCATCGACGTATTTCACATCCGAATATTCCGGGTTCTTGGTGCTGGTGGAGGCCCACAGCGGTCGCTGCAAACGGGCGCCTTTGGCCTCCAGGCGAGCAAAGCGTTGGCTGCCAAAGACCTCCTTAAAGCGTTGATAAGCCAGTTTGGCATTGGCAACCGCAAGTCTGCCGCGCAAGGAAGCGGCCAGTATCGTTCTCGATCCCCTTTGCCTGACCACCTCTTCCAGCAGTGCATCCACTTTGGTATCGATGCGAGAGACGAAGAACGAGGCCACGGAGGCCACGTGCTCCAGCGGCCTGCCAGCGTCCAATCGCTGCTCCAGGCCGCTCAAATACGCATCCATCACTTCCACGTAGCGTTCCTGAGAAAAAATCAGCGTGACGTTGATGTTCAGCCCCTGCGCGATGGCCGCGGTGATGGCGGGCAGCCCCTCCCTGGTGGCGGGAATCTTGATCATCAAATTGGGACGGTCTACCCGCTCCCAGAGGCGCTTGGCCTCGCGCACAGTCGCCTCGGAATCATAGGCCAGATAGGGGCTGACTTCCAGGCTGACATAGCCATCTCCGCGGTTGCTCTCCTCATACAGCTCGCGGAAAAGATCGGCGGCCGCGCGGATGTCCTCAACCGCCAGGGCTTCGTAAATTTCCTCTTTGCTGTGCCCGGCTGTTGCCAGCGCGACAAGCTGCTCGTCATAGTCCTGGGATTTTGCAATCGCGTTGTTGAAAATGCTGGGGTTGGAGGTCACCCCGCGAATGTCGCCGCGCGCAATCATGGCTTTTAGTTCGCCGTTTTGCAATAATTCGCGCTGAATGTTGTCATACCAAAGGGATTGACCGAGTTGTAGCAGGCGTTTGGGATTGTTCATTTTTCCATCTCCGAGGTGTTTATGTTTTGTGTGTCTCCACTTTCAATCGCTCTGACTTTTCCTACCCGGCGTCGATGGCGCTCTTCCGTTGTAAAGCGGGCGTTCAAGAAAGATTTTACCAACTCCTTGGCCACTTCGGGGCCGATGATGCGCCCCCCCAGGCACAAGACGTTCATGTCGTCGTGCTCCACACCCTGGTGAGCAGAATACGTATCGTGACAAACAGCCGCATATATGCCAGACATTTTATTGGCCGCGATGCTGGCCCCAACTCCAGAGCCGCAAATCAATACACCTCTTTCCGCCTGCCCGGACAAGATGGCCTGCCCTAACTTAAGGGCAAAATCGGGATAATCCACGCTTTCCGTGCTGTAGGTGCCCAAATCCAATGGATCGTGCCCGGACTGAATCACGGTGTCGATGATGGTTTCTTTGAGCGGAAAACCCGCATGGTCACAAGCAATTGCCACTCGCATTTTTTAACCTCATTCGTTGATTGCTGGCCGGGTTGTTCGTATTGCTCGCCTGCCCCCTCCGCAATCGCTAATTTTTCAACAACCTCACAGCCGTTTGGGTGACTTTCTGAGCGGTAAAACCGAACTTTTCGTAGAGCACCTGGTAGGGCGCCGAGGCGCCAAAGTGATCGATGGTAATCGCCTTTCCCCGGGGGCCAATCCAACGCTCCCAACCCAACGTAACGCCAGCCTCCACGGCCAGCCGCGCGGTCACGCGCGGGGGAAGAACCGCATCACGATAGGCCTGTTCTTGTGCGGCAAACAGCTCCCAACTTGGGAAGGAAACCAGGCGCACATTGATCCCCTCGGCCATCAAATTGAAGCCCGCTTCCACGATCAGAGAGACTTCCGAGCCGGAGGCCATCAGGATCACGTCAGGCTGGTCTTCCCCCAAATCGGCCAACACGTAAGCCCCGCGCTGCAACCCGCTGGCGGGCGCAAAAATCTGCCGGTCCAAAACCGGTACCCGCTGGCGGGTGAGCAGGATGGCAGTGGGGCCATTCCGCCGATTGATGGCTACCCGCCAGGCCTCGCGCGTTTCGTTGGCGTCGCACGGGCGCAGCACCACCAGGTTGGGGATGGCGCGCAGGGATGCAAGATGCTCAATGGGCTGGTGTGTCGGGCCATCCTCGCCAAGCGCGATGCTGTCGTGCGAAAACACCCAGATGGAAGGGTAGTGCGAAAGCGCGGAGAGGCGCACGGCGGCCCGCATATAATCCGAAAAAACCAGGAACGTGCCGCCATAGGGGATCAGGCCGCTGTGGATTGCCATGCCATTGATGATGCTGCCCATGGCATGTTCGCGCACCCCAAAGCGAAAATAACGGCCCGCGGGGGTGTCGGGCTGAAAGTCCTGCGCGCCGTCGAAACGGGTTTTGTTCGATCCGGTCAGGTCTGCGCTGCCGCCCACCAACTCTGGGAGGCGGGCTGCCAACCCGTCGAGGACTTTGCCGGACGCCGCGCGGGTGGCGATCCCTTTGGGGTCGGCCTCGAACTCCACAAGGCCCTCATCCCACCTGTCGGGCAAGCGGCGGGCAATGATGCGCTCAAGCTCCGCGGCCAGCTCGGGGTGGGCATCCCGGTAGCGTTGGAAACCGGCCTGCCATTCGGCCTGCCAGGCGCGGCCGCGCTCAACAGCCTGGCGGAAATGCGCCAGCACATCTTCCGGCACGTAAAAGCGGGGTTCCAGAGGCCAGCCCAAATGGCGTTTGGCGCCTTCCAACTCCTCTTCACCGGGGGGTTCTCCGTGGGCTTTGGCGGTTCCCTGCCGGGTCGGGAGGCCATAGCCAATGATTGTCCGGCACAGAATCAGCGAGGGGCGCGGGTCGGCCTTGGCTTCCCGAATGGCCTGATCGATAGCCTCGACATCGTTGCCGTCTTCGACGTGCAAGGTGTGCCAACCACACGCTCGAAAGCGTTCGGCGCGGTCCTCGGTAAAAGTGATGTCCGTGCTGCCGTCTATCGAGATGCGGTTGTCGTCATACAGGTAGATCAATTTTCCTAAGCGGTGGTGCCCGGCCAGCGAGGCGGCTTCCGCGACCACACCCTCCATCAGATCGCCGTCGGTGACAAGGGCATAAATGTAATGATCGACCACCTGGTGATCGGGACGGTTGAAACGCGCGGCCAGATGTGCCTCCGCCATTGCCATCCCCACACCGTTGGCAAAACCCTGCCCCAGCGGGCCGGTCGTGACCTCCACGCCCGGGGTCAGCCCATATTCCGGGTGGCCGGGAGTCAGGCTGCCCCACTGACGGAAGTTCTTGATCTCATCGAGCGTGATCGGATAGCCCGTCAGGTACAGCAACGAATACAACAGCATGGAACCATGCCCGCCCGAAAGAATGAAGCGATCACGGTTGAACCAGCGCGGGTCACGCGGGTTGTGTCGCAAATGGCGGCTCCAAAGGGTGTATGCTATTGCCGCAGTTCCCATCGGAAGGCCTGGATGCCCAGAGTTTGCCTGTTGTACTGCATCGGCGGACAAAAAGCGGATGGTGTTGATGGCTCGAGTGGTTAGATCGTTAGAGGTCATCGGCGCGTCCTTGCGGGTTGGGTGTTGGGTTATTGGGTAATTGGGTAATTGGGTAATTGGGTAATTACATCCTGAGCGGAGGGCGGAAGGAGCGAGCCTGTAGTCGAAGGATGGTAATTGGGATAGGGAATAGGGATAGGGATAGGGATAGGGATAGGGAGTGGGAGTGGGAGTGGGAGTGGGGAGTGCAATGTTCTAAGTACAGCTGTGCGCTAATTCGTTCCTAGTTTCCGTTCCAGTTTCTGCTCCAGTTTCTCGACCGTGTAGGACCATCGGATGGGCCTGGCCG
>JALUWE010000528.1 GCA_027019845.1 Anaerolineales bacterium
GGAAGGGGTGATGGAGGGGGTCAGGGTAAGGGTGGGGGTGAGGGTGGGGGTTGGGGTAAATGTGGGGATGCCCACCTGTCCGACAAGCACCATTCCCGCGCTGCTGAGGCCGATCAGGGTGAGCAACCCGGCCAACGCGAGCGCGCCGCCAATCGAGTAGCCGTAGACCGTGCGCGGGCGGTAGCCCAGCAGTCCGAGAACCAACGCGGCCAGCAGGGTGACGCCGACGAAGTACAGCAGGAAGACCACAAGTGCGTCGGGCCACAGGTGGGGCAGCCCGGAGGTCAGGCCAAAACCAGCCACGGACAGGGGCAGGTACAGGCCAAAGGCCAGCAGCACGCTGTAAACCCGCGCCTGGCGGCCTTCACGCGCCAGGGATACAGCGGTCGCGGCCGCGGCGAGGGCCAGCACGCCGAAGTGCAGCCACGACAGGCGGGCGAACAAGCGCGCCATGTAGTGCAGCGTCAACGGGGTCTCGACGAAACGTACCAGGTAGCCCGCCCCTATCCCGGTCCCGAACACGAACAAACAGCCAACCAGGAAACCGGCCAGACTACGGGTGAAAAAGGCGCCGGACCCCAGGGTGGTGCCCAGCGCAACCCCGATGACCGGCGACATGAGCGGCGCCAGCACCGCGGCCAGCACCAACAGCACCGGCCGGTCGAACAACAGCCCCAGCCCCAACACCGCGCCCGCCAGCAGCGAGAACAGGAAGAAGTCAAAGGAAGGGGAGGCGCGCCGCGCCAGTCGCTCGTAGAAGGCATCTTTTTCTTCGGCGTCCAGCGGCATGAGCATTCGCCGGGCACGGCGGCGGCGGGCAGGCGGCAGGCGTTCGGGGTCGTCGGGGGTGATTTCGGATTGGGGGAGGTTCATGGAAGTCGGAGGGTGGGTGGTTGGAGATAGGGATGGGGATGGGGATAGGGATAGGGATAGGGATAGGGATAGGGATAGGGATAGGGGATTGCATCCTGAACGGAGGGGGAATAGAGTTCGTACCGAATTCCGTTCGCTTGAAGTCGAAACTCTCCTCCCCACCGTCTACATTCTCAGCGTATTGACGATGCGCAGGGGATAGGTGAGCAGGTGGAGGGCGGTCAGGGTGTCTGCAACAACCAGGTCGGCGGCCATCAAAGCGGCGGGGGAAACGCCCTCAGGAGAGAACACGCAGATGCCCAGGGCCGCGGCCGCCAGCATCCGGGCATCATCCGCGCCCTGGCCGATGGCGATCACCCGCTGCGCGCCCAGGCGTTCGACAAAGGCGCGCTTCTGTTCCGCGCCCGGCACGTCTTCCGTCGTTTGGATGCGCACCGCACGCAGCCCCAGGCGGTGGTCGATCTCATCCTGCCGGCCGTAGACATCGGGGGTGATCAGATGCACCTCCAAACGGTCGCGCAGTCCGGTCAGAGGCTTGAACAGTTCGTCCCGAAAGCGTCCATCCAGGGTGAGCGTACCTTCCACGTCACACACCAGATGCTCCAGTTTGAGCACACCGCGGCCCGGAATGGTCATCTCGATCATTACCCGTTATTATACAGGAATGTGAATTCCATTACAATCCGGGCAGAAGGGGGGTAGAATAGAGCGAAAATCGTAAAGCGTAAGGCGTAAAATGAAACCATCTCCCATCCTATTCCTCACCCTTCTATTGATCCCGGCGGCTCTGGCGGGGTGCGGGGGGCTGCCAGGGCCGGATCAGGCCACTCCCACCGCGCTGCCCGCGACCGCGACAGAAGCCCCTACCCCCACCCCGCTTCCATCTCCCACGCCCACCGAGTTGCCGCCGCTGGTGGTATTGCTCGCGCCGCCGGAGGCCGACCCGGCCCTCGTCGATGCGTTGCAGGCCAGCTTTTCCGATCTGGCGCGGCAGGCGGGGTTACGCTGGCAGGTGCGCCAATCCATCTCTCCAGAGGAGGCGGCCAGCGAGGTGGACTATCTGATCGCGTTGCCACCCGGCAACGGGCTGCCAGAGCTGGTGGCCGCTGCCCCGCAAACCCGCTTTCTGGCCGTCGGCATCCCGGGGCTGGAAACAGCCCCCAATCTGATCGCGGTGGGCAGCGAGGGAGACGACCCCTTACAGGCCGCCTTCGCAGCCGGGTACACCGCCGCGGCCATGACTCCTGAATGGCGCATCGGCATGATCGGGGTAGAGAACGAAGCGCATCCCGCCATCCGTGAGGCGTTTGCCAACGGTGTGCGCTTTTTCTGCGGCCTGTGCCGCTCCGGGGTGCCGCCTTTCTACGAGTACCCCATCCCCACCAGCCTGCCCGCCGGGGCCGCTGACGCGGAGTGGCGCGCGCTGGCGGACTTCTTGATCGACCGCGCGGTGCGCACGGTGTACGTCGTCCCAGGGGCGGGCGGTGAAGACCTGCTGCGCTACCTGGCCGACTCTGGCATCGCCATCATCGGCGGCATCCAACCACCGGAAAGCGCGCGGGCCGGTTGGGCGTTCTCGATCCGCAAACCCGACCTGGCCGGCGTGTACCTCGAATACTGGCCGCAATTGCTGGAGGGAAACACCGGTCAAAACCCGCCCCTCCCGCCCGCGGTCACGGACGTCAACCCCCAGTTGCTCAGCCCCGGCAAACAACGCCTGGCCGAACAGATTCTGGCAGATTTGCAGTCCGGATACGTCAGCCCGGCAGCCGCCGCGCCCGGAGATGAGTGACCATTCAGGCACGTCATTAGCTTGCACAAATAGTCAAGTCTCGTTATACTTCTGCCGCGACAGGAATACCTGTCCCAAGAACATTCCCTTTTTTTCATCTCTGTAAGGAGGAAGGAGTACACCTATGTCCAAAAAGCTCTTCTTACTTCTGGTATCGTTGTTGTTCGGTGCGTTGCTCTTAGCCGCATGCCAACAGGCCGCCACCGAGGAGGCCCCGGCAGCAACCGAGGAAGCCGCGCCCGCCGAAACAGAAGAAGCCGCGCCTGCCGAAGCGGATTGTAGCAGCGAGGAGGTCTTCTGCGTCGGGTTGGTGACAGACGTCGGCGAAGTGGACGACAAGTCCTTCAACCAGTCCGCCTGGGAAGGCGTCCAAATGGCCGAAAAGGAACTGGGCGCGCAGATCAAATTCATCGAGACCAAAGACGCCAAAGACTATGGCGCCAACATCGACCTGTTCGCGCAGGAAGGCTATGATGTGATCGTCACCGTGGGCTTTGCACTGGGCGAGGCCACCCTCGAGGCCGCGACCAAGTACCCTGACATCGACTTCATCGGCGTAGACCAGTTCCAGGCCTGGCAGTTCGACGACGACGCTTCCAACGACTTCGCCAACGTGGCCGGGCTGATCTTCCCCGAAGACAAGGCCGGTTTCCTGGCCGGCGCGCTGGCCGCCATGATGTCCGAAAGCGGCACAATCGCCGCGGTGTTGGGCACCGATCTGGTGCCGCCAGTGGTGGCCTTCAAGGAAGGGTACGAAGCTGGCGCACGTTACATCAACCCGGACATCAACATCATCTCCACCTATCACCCCGGCGGTCTGGATGTGGCCTTCACCGATCCTGAGTGGGGCGCCTCCACCGCGCGGCAGGCCCTGGACCAGGGTGCGGACGTGGTCTTCGGCGCGGGCGGCAAGACCGGCAACGGCGCCATCATCGAGGTCGCCTCCCAGGAAGGCGCCTACTGCATCGGTGTGGACACCGATCAGTGGGAGACTGTCCCCGAAGCGCGGCCCTGCCTGATCTCCAGCGCCATGAAGCTGATCACCCCCGGGGTGTTCAACCTGATCAAAGCCTCGCAAGAGGGCAACTTCCCGGCGGGTAACTTCGTCGGCGAGGTCGGCCTGGCCCCCTTCCACGACTTCGACAGCGTTGTGCCTCAGGAAGTCAAGGACCGGCTGAATGAAATCGACGCCGGCCTGAAGGACGGCAGCATCGACACCGGCTACAACCCCGGCGGATAACCGTCATCCCGGCAAACCGAAAAAGTGCGGCGCGTTGCGCCGCACTTTTTTTCTCGAACACACACGGCTAAATGTATTTCAAGCCGGTGCCGGTGTTGAAGAGCACGACGCGCTCGTCGGGCTGCACCCATCCCTGCTCGATCAGTTGCTCCAGCCCGGCCAGAGTAGCCGCCCCCTCGGGCGCGGGGAAGATGCCCTCATGGGTTGCCAGCTTTCGCTGCGCTTGCCGGATAGCCTCGTCGCTAACGGCCACCGCGGTTCCATTGCTGGCGTAGAGGGCGTCCATGATCAAACGGTCCGCGAAACTTTTCGGCACACGTAACCCGGAGGCGATAGTCTGCGCGCCCTCCCAAAAGTCACAATGGCGAGCGCCGGCCGCGAACGCCTGGACCACCGGTGCGCATCCGGCAGCCTGCACCACCACCATGCGCGGCCGCTTTTCGGAGGCCAGCCACCCCAACGCGCTCAACTCGTCGAAGGCCTTCCACATCCCGACCAGACCGGTCCCGCCCCCGGTGGGATAGATGATCACTTCGGGAAGCTCCCAGTCGAAGGCCTCGGCCAGCTCGTACCCCATGATCTTTTTCCCTTCAACGCGGTAGGGTTCTTTGAAGGTAGACACATCGAACCAGCCTTCGGCCTCGGCCTGTTGGTTGGCAAGCCGCCCGGCATCGCTGATCAGGCCATCTACCAGAGTAACATTGGCGCCGGTGATGCGGCTTTCTTCGATATTGGCGTGCGGAGTGTCCTGCGGCATGTAAATCTGGGCTTCCAGGCCGCCACGCGCCGCGTAGGCTGCCATCGCGCCACCCGCGTTGCCAGCGGTGGGGATGATCACTTTGGTCACTCCCAACTCTTTGGCTTTGGAAACCGCGGCGGCCAGGCCGCGGGCTTTGAACGATCCGGTGGGGTTGGTGCTTTCGTCTTTGACGTACAACTGGCTCAGGCCCAGCGCGGCGCCCAGCCGTTGCGCGTGCAGCAGGGGCGTGTCCCCCTCCCCGAGGAAGATCATGTTCCCGGCGGCATGTACCGGCAACAATTCGTGCCAGCGCCACATGCCTTTCTTGCGCTGGCGGAAGGCATCCCGCGTGACAGTCGCTTTCACCCTTTCGAGATCGTATCGCGGCAAAAGCGGGGCGCGGCAGGTTGAGCAGTACGTGTGGACCCGCGCGGGATCGTATTGTTCAGCGCACGAGGAACATTCCAGATGAACTAAATGAGAGGCGGGCATATTGGTTGGCAGGGTATTTGGATGTTAGAGGAACAATTATAGCACGTAACAGAAGACAGCAACATGGTCGCTTCACCAAAGAGGTCTTCAACACTTTCAAACACATGAAAATGTGACTATCGAGTTGCGCGTTTATTGCAATCTGAGACTCCGGGCCTCAACCCCAACCAGGGAAATGTTAAAAACACGGGGCAACGGGAGGAAAAATCTCCATTCTTTGTTCGTATTTTCTTCTTATGACCAGTTTTCGATTCTGGAAGGTGCTAATTGTTAAAGCATTGGTAACTCAAAATTTTAAGATTCGTTAACCCGCGGGTGGGCTTCGGCTTGTATTGCCTCGCCAAAACCCCATATATGGGGGTAGAAATCCAGCCACACCCCACTTGTCCGGCTCGATCTCGGAACCTTTGCCTTGAACTCTTTAACATTAGATGCTCCCTGATTTTTTAAAACTCAGCAAACTTAAAGAGTTTCAAGTTTTTAGGTTTCCGTAGGTTTGGCGTATTGATGATCTCAGACACTTCTGCTAGAATGCGGGGGGATTGGCAAGAAAAGCAAGTCCCCTTTTCAGGCGGAAAACTCTCATACAAGCAACCCTTGATGCCCCATAAAAGAGGGATGGGCGCATGCGTCTTCAACTTTGTCTGATCCGCGAGGAGGATTCGGTCCAATGAACCCTGAACAGGCCTGGAAGTCCGTCATCGGGCAACTTCAAATGGAAATGCCGAAGGCAACCTTTGATACCTGGGTGCGTGATGCGTGTTTTCTCAACGAAGAAGACGGCAAATTCACCATCGGTTTGCAAAATGCCTATGCCCGCGATTGGGTGGAAAGTAGACTGACCAGCACCGTCACGCGCATGATGAGCGGCATCTTAAACCACCCAGTAGAGGTGCAGTTTGTGGTTGCGCCCGCCGGACAGGAAGAGATTGCCCCTGTTCAGGAACAACAACCCGCCTATACCAACGGGGCCGCGCCCAAAAAAACCGCGAACCCCACCCTGGCTCCCAAGTACACATTCGACAACTTCGTGGTAGGCGCGAACAACCGCCTGGCACACGCGGCCAGCCTGGCCGTATCCGAAAACCCCGCACGGGCCTACAATCCGCTCTTCTTGTACGGCGGCGTAGGACTGGGAAAAACGCACTTGTTGCACGCCATCGGCAACGCCTGTGACCTAAATGGTCTGCGAGTGTTGTACGTCTCCTCCGAAGAATTCACCAACGACCTGATCAACGCCATTCGCAGCCACACCACCCAATCCTTCCGCGAAAAATACCGTCAGATTGACGTGCTGTTGGTAGACGATATTCAATTCATCGCCGG
>JALUWE010000529.1 GCA_027019845.1 Anaerolineales bacterium
GCTTTTTCGAGCGGGATGGCCGCCGGGAGGGGGGTGTCCGCCGCGGCCAGGCGGCGCACGGCGTGCAGCGAGTGTTTTTCCACCGCGCGGGCCGCCACCTCCGCGCCCCAGCCAAAGGACAGCGTGCCCTCCTCGATCACCAGCAGCCGCCGGGTGCGCCGCAGGGAGGCCAGCAGCGCGTTGTCCTCGAACGGCGCAAGTTGGATGGGCACGATCAATTCGCTGAAAATCTCGTGTTCGTAGGCCAGTTGGCGCATGGCCTGTTGCGCCAGGGTCGCCATGTAGCCGTAGGCCGCCAGGGTGATGCCCGCGGGGGGCGCGTCGCGCAGGGTGAGCGTGTAGGTCGGGTAGGGTTCGCCCGCCGCGGCGAGTGTGAAATCGGGCGACTCTTCGGCCTGCCACAGCTTTTCCAGATACAGCAGCTTGTTTTCGATGAACAAGACCGGATCGGGGTCGTCGAGGATGGCTGCCAGCAGCAGGCCGCCGGGATCGCCGAGCGCGGTGGGAGCCAGCACCCGCAGCCCCGGGGTGCCCAGGAAGATTTTCTCCAGCGTCTGGCTGTGGGTGGCGCCATAGCCGCGGCGGCCTCCCATCGGGGTGCGGATCACGACCGGCAGGCGCACCTGATCGTGGTACATGAAGCGGAATTTCGCCAGATGGTTGATCACCTGGTCCGCGATCAGGGTGGTGAAGTCCCCGAACATGATCTCGACGACGGGCAGCAGCCCGCGCAGGGCCATGCCCGCGGCCACCCCGACGATAGCGGCCTCCGAGATCGGGCTGGTGTGTACCCGGTCGGGGTACGCGCTGGACAGGCCGCGGGCCACTTTGAACGCGCCGCCGTAGGGGTCGAGCAGGTCTTCGCCGATCAGGTGGACGCGTTCGTCCGCGGCAAAAGCCCGGTGGAGGGCGGTGTTGAGGGCCTGGAGGACGGTGGAGGGATGGGAAATGGGTAATTGTGAATTGTGAATGGCGAACTGGGAATTGTGAATGGCGAACTGGGAATTGTGAATTGTGAATTGTGAATTGAGGATTGGGTGTTGAGGATGGTCGGCTTCCGGGTCGTGGTGAGCCTGTTGGAAGGCGGTCGCGATTTCGGCTTCTACTTCGCTTTCGATGCGGGCGCGGGTGTGCGGGTCGAGGCGGGCGGCGTGGATGCGGACGGGGTCGCGTGTCTGCCGGAGGCGGGCGACCTGTTCGGGGGGGCGGGTGTCGTCGCCTTTGGAGTGCGGGCCGAAGCGGTGGGTGTGCAGGATCAGGCCGCGCGGGGACCGGGTTTCGCGCACGGCCTGGACTAATTCCCCCGCCAGCGGCAGGATTTCGCACACGTCGCTGGTGTCCAGCTGGCGCGCCGGGATGCCGAAGGCCGCGAAACGGGCCGGGATGTCGCCTGCCAGAGCCAGTTCGGTGGGCGTAGTTTGGGCGATGTGGTTGTTTTCCAGCACGAAGAGCACCGGCGCGGCCCACAGCGCGGCCAGGTTGAGGCTCTCGTAGACCACGCCTTGCCCCAGCGCGCCGTCGCCCAGGAAGAGGATGGCAATCGCGCCGCTTTGTTTGTGTTTTTCGGCCAGCGCGATGCCGGTGGCGAGCGGAGCTGTGCCGCCCAGGATGCCGTTGGAGTAGAAATTGCGCCAGTGCAGGTGCTGCGAACCGCCGCGGCCGCCGCAAACGCCGGTGGCCTTGCCCATCAGCTCCGCGAACAGGCCGCGCGGTTCCCCGCCGTAGGCCAGGAAGTGGCCGTGGCAGCGATGGTTGCTGATCACCGCGTCGCCTGGTTGCAGGTGCGCCAGCACGCCGACCGCGTTGGCCTCCTGCCCCAGGTAGGTGTGGGTGGTGCCGTAGAACACGCCTTTGGGGAAGTTTTCGAGCACGGTTTCCTCGAACCGGCGGATGCGGTACAGCGCGCGGTAGAGGGCGAGTTTCGAGTTTCGAGATTCGAGATTCGATGATTCGGCTGTGCTTACCACGGGTCTTCGATTTTCGACCTTCGATTTTCGATCTTCAGTCATGGGAAGCATTATACTGCCTTCAACTCAAAAACAGCAGCCCGACGCCCAGAATCGCCAGCAGAGTGCCGGCCACGGCCTGCCAGCCGAAGCGCTCTTTGAAGACCAGCGCGCCGATGGGCAGCATGAAGATCGGAGTCAGGGCGATGAGCGTGGAAGCAATGCCGACTTCGGTGCGCTGGACGGCCAGCAGGGAGAGGGAGACGCCGATCAGCGGGCCGAAGACCGCGCCGCCCAGGATGTAGGGCAGGGATTGGGGGCGTTGCGTGAGTTGGCGGAGGGTGTTCCCCGCCTGGCCGCGCAACAGGGTGTAGAGCCAGATGGCCGCCGCCGCGGCTGACATGCGGATGAGGTTGCCGGAGAGGGCGGAAAAACCGCCGTACAATCCCAGCTTGGAGAGCAGCAACCCCAGGGCCTGGCCGGTGGCCGCGCCCAGGCCGAACAGGATACCGATGCCGAAGTGAGGTCTGGGCGGGGAGGGGTTTTCAGAGGGGGCGTGCTGGTTGCGTTCCAGGATCACCCAGACCACGCCGCCGATGGTGAGCAGGATGCCGGTCATTTGCCCGATGTTGAGCGTTTCTCCCAGGAACACCCAGGCCAGCAGCGCGGCCAGCACCGGCGCCAGGCTCATCAACAGCATGGCGAGCCGCGGCCCGATCCACAAAAAGGCCTGGAAGAGAAACGCATCGCCCAGCGAAAGACCGATCACCCCGGAAAGACCGAGCCAAAGCCACCGCTGCCCATCCACTCCGAAGGGAAAGAGCGTGCCCAGAAACAACCGGTGGCTGAACAGCAGCAACGCCAACCCGAACAGCAGCCGCGTGCGGTTGACGATCTCCGAGCCGACCAGCCTGCCGCCGAAGGTGAAGAAAGTGGCGGTGAAGGCAAAGCTGAGCGAGGTGATCAAAGCGGCAATTTCGCCAAGATAGGGCATGATGGGGGTGCGGGGTGCGATGTGCGATGTGCGGTGTGCGGGGTGCGGGGTGCGGCGTACAGTGTTCTCAGCGTCCTCAGCGCTTCAGCGTTCCTGGGTGTGACGTGCGGGGCGTGACGTGCGGTGTGCGGGGTGCGATGTGCGGGGGTGAGGAGGTGATTGGTCTTATTGGTCTGAGTGGTCTCAGTTCCCCCCCAGCGCCCTCAGTGCTTTCAGTGATCCAATGGGGCGCGGTGTTCAGTGTTCAGCGTCCTCAGCCTCCTCAGCGCTTCAGCGTTCCGGTGTGCGGTGTGCGACGTCCAGTGCCCTCAGCGTCCTCAGCGCTTCAGCGTTCCGAATCCACCTCCCTCTCTGTCCCCATAAACTCCCGCGCGGTGGCGTTGCCCGGCTCGTTGATGCCCTCCCGCCGGATCACCTTCCACAGCGTGAGCGCCAGGATTTTGATGTCCAGCCACACCGACCAGTTGTCAACATACCACACATCCAGCTCGAATTTTGTCTCCCAGGAGATGTTATTGCGCCCGTTGACCTGGGCCCAGCCGGTGATGCCGGGCAGCACATCGTGGCGGCGGGCTTGTTCGGGCGTGTAGCGCTCCAGGTATTGCATCAGCAGTGGCCGCGGCCCGATCAGGCTCATCTCCCCGCGCAGCACGTTGAACAGCTCGGGCAGCTCGTCCAGGCTGGCGGCGCGCAGGAATTTGCCGAAGGGGGTCAGCCGCTCTGCGTCGGGGAGTAGGTTGCCGTGCGCGTCGCGGGCATTGGTCATGGTGCGGAATTTGTATAGGGTGAAAGGCTGGCCGCGGTAGCCGGGGCGTTTGTGCCGGAACAGGATCGGGCTGCCGTGGAAAACGCGCACCAGCAGGGCGATCACCAGCAGAAGCGGCGAGATCAGCACCAGACCGGGCAGGGTGAGAGCGAGATCGAACAGGCGTTTGGAACGCGGAATTCCATCGGGGAACAGCCGGGCGGGCATAGCGGCATTGTACCAGCAATTTCAAAGATGAACCGGACAAAGAGTGTCGAGAATCAAACATAGGTACCCCAGAGGAGTTACGCAGGGCACGCAGCTCCCCCCGCAGCGGTTGGTCGCGACCAACCGCTGCGTTCCCGTTCGGCGTTGCTCAGGGCAAGCCCGTTGGTCGCTCAGAATGACACAAACAACAGCCGGTTGCTCAGAAAGACATAAGCAACAGCAGGCATGAACTGCGTAAGTATTGCCAGGAGTGGAAAGATGAAACCGGTAGGGCAATCGCATTTAGGCTGTGAGTATCTTGAGTAGGTAATCGTGGTCCCATCCGGCCTTCTTACGCTTGGCCCGAATGCTGATGCGGGCACTGTTTTCCCGCCGCAACAGGTTGAGGGCAATATGTCGCAGCACGGCGAAGTTCTGGGCACCATTCCCCTTCCGTACTCGAGAGTCGTCCTCGCGGAAGGCGACATCCAGAACCCAATGCACTTTGTTTTCGATACCCCAGTAGGTGCGCGAGGCATGGAGCAATTGTTTCGCATTGCTTTTCAAACTGGAGATGAGGTAGCGACGTTTCACCGTTTTCTCCTCGCCGATGCGTCGCTCGGCCTGGATCATGGCGATGGACTGCAAGCCTGACCAATCAGCGAACGAAGCGATATGCTGCAAATACGCTGGGTCGGAGGTAGACCAACACTCCCGTATCTCTATACGACCATGGTCTTTGTCCACGCTCTTGTGATAGTCGCAGCCCACTCTCTTCATCTCATCGGGATCATCAAAAAGGCCCTGAAGGGTTTCCAGCAGCCGGCTCTGGTTCTCTTTGACCACGAACACATAATCGGCATCATTTTCTATGACTTTCTCGGCAATCGCCGTCTGACACCCCATGGCATCAGTCGTCACAATACAACCCGAGACTTCCAGCAGGTCCAGCAACGGTGGGATGGCTGTGATCTCATTGGAGTGATCATCTACTTTCCTTTGTCCAAGCACCATCCCGTTCTGCGACGCCCAGGCACTCACCATGTAGATGGCTTTCTTGCCCAATGCCTTGTCGTGAGAACGACGCAGTTGCTTGCCATCCAGGGCAATGACCTGCCCTTGCGTCCGCTCCTCAACTGCCAGCACCCATGCCTGGAAGCACTGTTGAAACTGCTCAGGGTTGAGCAATGCAAAGAGCCGGCCAAACGTGTCGTGCGAGGGTATCCCATGGGGCAACTCAAGGAAGTCTGCCAGCCAATTCTTCTTGGCCTTGCCAAAAAGCTCCACTTCCGTCCAACTGTTGGCCCCACAAATGGCCGCACAGATGGCGATAACGATGATGTCCAACAACAAATGGCGTCTGTTATCTCTCCTTGGGTCTTCTAATCTCGAGAAATGGTCTAGAAGGGTCGCAACAGGTGTTTCAGCCATAAAACAAAACGCCTCCTCTCTACTCTGATTGGCCTATACTATAACCCCATCGCATCCAAATGCGATAGCCCTAATGAAACCGGGCAAACCGGTTGACACCCTCCCATCTTATGGTACAATCCCGCCCCAATGGAACACAACGCACTCCTCACCCACCATCATCACGCCCATACCCATTTCCCGATCCCCTCCGATTCGGGCAGGATTGCTTTAAGGCCGTGATGGTGTAACCATACCCCATGCATTTTCCGGACGCTTCCGCCCAATCGGAAGCGTCTTTTTGATTCTGGCACAAATCGACACCCATGCACACCCGAACCGACATCCGCCTTGCCCTGCCCTCCAAAGGCCGCCTGGCTCGCGGCAGCCTCGAGCTGCTCGAAGCCGCCGGCCTGGGCGTCCACAAACCCAACCCGCGGCAATACATGGCCGAAATCCCCAACCTACCCAACGTCACCGTGCTGTTCCAGCGCGCCGGCGACATCGTGGTGGGCGTGCGCGACGGCAGCGTAGACTTTGGCATCACCGGCTGGGACGTGATCGCCGAGCGATGCGGCGAAAACCGCGCCGTGCTGCCGCTGCACAAAGCCCTCGGCTTTGGGCACTGCACGCTCAACCTGATCGTGCCCGACCACTGGGAGGAGGTGCGCACTCTCGACGGTCTGGCCCGCCGCCAGGCACAGCAACCCGATCCGCTGCGTGTAGCCACTAAATTCCCCAACCTGACCGCCCGCTTCCTGCGCAGCCGCGGCCTGACCCGCGTCCGGCTGATCAAAGCCGAAGGCGCGTTGGAGATCGCCCCCACCATCGGCTACGCCGACGCCATCGTCGATCTGGTCTCCAGCGGCGTCACGCTGCGCGAAAACGGCCTGCGCGCCCTGCAAGACGGCCAAATCCTGCGCTCCCAGGCCGCGCTGATCGCCAACCGCCACGCACTGCGCACCCGCCCCGAAGTGCTCGACGTAGCCCGGCAGCTGCTCGAATTCATCGTCGCACACCTGCGCGCCGCCGGCAACCTCAACCTGTTCGCCAACATCCGCGGCCCCTCCCCAGAAGCCATCGCCCGGCGCATGTTGTCCCAAAACGTGATCGCCGGGCTGCAAGGCCCCACCATCGCCCCGGTGATCAGCCCCCAGCAGGGCGACTGGTTCGCGGCCAACATCGTGGTGCGCAAAGACCAGCTCGCCCAGGCCATTGCAGAACTGCGCGCCATCGGCGGCAGCGGCGTGGTCGTCACCCCCGTCACCTACATCTTCGAAGAAGAACCCGCCGAATACCGCGCCATGCTGGCCGCCCTCGAACAAGAACACCCGCTCTCGGAGAAAACCCCATGCTGAAAATCTACACCCCCCAACAGGCAAGCGCCACCATCCTGCGCCGCGCACCCCTCAACCAGCAATTCCCGCGCTTCGGCGGCCAGCCCTCCCCGCCGGAAGTGGTGGCGCAAATCCTGGCCTCGGTGCGCGACGAAGGCGACGCAGCCCTGAAACGCTGGACCACCTTGCTGGACCGCGTCACCCTCGACGATTTCCGCGTCCCGGCAGAGCGCATCCAAAACGCGCCGCGGGAAATCGCCCCCGAACTGTTGCAGGCCCTGGAACTGGCCGCGCAGCGCATCCGCGCCTTCCACCAAAAGCAGCCCCTCCCCGGCTGGCAAACCCGCGAGCTGGGCGGTGTTCTGGGGCAGCGCGTCTCCCCTATTGCGCGGGTGGGCGTGTATGTGCCTGGCGGCCGCGCGCCGCTCCCCTCCTCCCTGCTCATGTCCGCCATCCCTGCACAGGTGGCCGGTGTGCCCGAGATCGTGGTCTGCACCCCGCCCAACCCGCCGCCGGTCATCCTGGCCGCGGCCCGCATCTGCGGCCTGCAAGACATCTTTCAACTCGGTGGCGCGCAGGCCATCGCCGCGCTGGCTTTTGGCACCGCCTCGATCCCCAAAGTGGACAAGATCGTCGGCGCCGGCAACCTGTACGTCACCCTCGCCAAACAACAGGTGTTCGGCCTGGTCGGGCTGGACGGGCTGGCCGGGCCTACCGAAACCATGATCATCGCCGATCACACCGCCAACCCGCGCTGGATCGCAGCCGACCTGATGGCCCAGGCCGAACACGACGTGCTGGCCTCCGCCATCCTGCTCACCCCCAGCCGGGAGCTGGCCGCCGCGGTCCAGGCCGAGGTGGCGCGGCAGATCGAGCAGCTCCCCACCGCGGACGTGGTCGCCCGCGCGCTGCGCGACCACGGCGGCATCGTGCTGGTGCCCGACTTGGACACCGCGGCCGCGCTGGCCAACGACTACGCCGCGGAGCACCTCTGCCTCTCGCTCCAGGACCCCGACGCGTTGCTGCCGCAGCTCAAGAACGCAGGCGGCATCTTCATCGGCGAACGCTCCTTCGAAGTGCTGGGAGACTACCTGGCCGGGCCCAGCCACGTCATGCCCACCGCCGGGACCGCACGCTTTGCCTCCCCCCTCAACGTGCTGGATTTCGTCAAAATCACCAGCATCGTGCGCCTGGACAACGAAACCAGCCGCGCCCTCAGCCCCCCGGCAGCCCGCCTGGCGCGTGCCGAATCCCTGGACGCCCACGCCCGCGCCGCAGAACTGCGCCTGAACCGGACATGATCGCTTTCGACCGCCTGCTTCGCCCCCATATCGCGGCCGCGCCGGCCTACCGCCCGGTGCAGCCCCCCGAGCGCCGCGCCCGCGGCGCACAGCCCATCATCAAGCTCGACGCCAACGAAAACCCCTACGGCCCGCCTCCCGGCATTGCGGACGCGCTGGCCCGCCTGCCCAACGCCCACCGCTACCCGGACCCCGAAAGCCGCCACCTGCGCGCCGCGCTGGCCGCACACCACAACCTGCCCGCAGACAACCTCCTGGTCGGGGCCGGCGCGGACGAGCTGATCGACCTGATCATGCGTCTGTTCCTCGCGCCCGGCGATGTGCTGCTCGATTGCCCGCCCACCTTCGGCATGTACGCCTTCGACGCAGGGCTGCACGCGGCCCGGGTGGTGCGCGTCCCCCGCCAGCCCGATTTCAGCCTCGATCTGGCGGCCATCGAGCGCGCGGTCGTCCGGCTGCGCCCCAAACTGCTCTTTCTCGCCAACCCCAACAACCCCGACGGCGGCCTGATCCCGCCCGCGCACCTCGAACGCCTGCTGCAACTGCCCCTGATCCTGGTGCTGGACGAAGCCTACATCGAGTTCGCGCCCCCCGGACACTCCCGGCTGCACCAGGTGTTGCAACGCCAAAACCTGATCGTGTTGCGCACCTTCAGCAAGTGGGCCGGGCTGGCCGGATTGCGGGTGGGGTGGGGCGTGTTCCCCGGCTGGTTGATGCCCCACCTGTGGAAGGCCAAACAGCCCTACAACGTCTCGGTGATCGCGCAGCAGGCAGCCCGGCTGGCACTGTGCCGGGCGGACTGGCTGGCTGAGACCAGAGACAAGATCGTGGCCGAGCGCGAGCGCCTGTTCGCCCGGCTGGACGCGCTGCCCTGGCTTTCGCCGTACCCCTCCGCGGCCAACTTCATCCTGTGCCGTGTGCAGGAGTCGCCGCGGAGCACAGAACGCCTCCCGCCGCGCAGCGCAGCCCAACTCACCCGGGACCTGGCGCGGCAAGGTATCCTCGTGCGCCACTTCGACAAACCCGGGCTGGCAGACCACATCCGCATCAGCGTCGGCACCCCCGATCACACCGCCCGCCTGCTCCGGGCGATTCAGGAGTGGGGCAAGGGGTAGGGAGTAAGAAGTAAGGAGTAGGGAGTAAGAAGTAAGAAGTAAGGTTTGAGACTATCATGCGCATAGCCAAAATAGAGCGCCGTACCAACGAAACCCACATCCGTATCCGCCTGAACCTGGATGGCAGCGGCCAGACCGACCTGCAAACCGGGCTGGGCTTTCTCGACCACATGCTGCACCATCTGGCCGTACACGGCCTCTTCGACCTCTCCCTCCGGGCAGAGGGTGACTTGCACATCGACCCCCACCACACCCTCGAAGATTGTGCCCTCGCCCTGGGAACCGCCTTCGATCAGGCGCTGGACGACCGCAAGGGCATCGTCCGCATGGGGTCGTGCTACGCGCCGATGGACGAGAGCCTGGCCTTCGTGGCGGTAGACCTCTCCGGGCGCCCGTACACGGTCTTTCGGGGTGCGTGGCGCGCCGACGCGGTGGGCGGCATCCCTGCCAGCCTGTTCGTCCACTTTTTGGAATCCTTTGCCGTCACCGCGCGCTGCAACCTGCACGCCCGCCTGCTGTATGGTCGTGACGACCACCACAAGGCCGAAGCGTTGTTCAAAGCCCTGGGGCGCGCCCTCGACGCGGCCACCTGTCTCGACCCCCGGCGCGGGGGCGCGGTGCCCAGCACCAAAGGGACGCTGACGGTATGACCCGCATCGCCATCATCGACCACGGGGCCGGCAACCTGCGCTCGGTGCAGAAGGCTTTGCAAGCCGTGGGCGCGGAGGTGTGTATCAGCCGCGATCCGGGCTCCATCCTGGCCGCGGACAAGGTGGTGCTGCCCGGGGTGGGCGCGTTCGCGGACGTGATGCGCGCGCTGACCCGCCGCGGCCTGCTGGATGTCACGCTTCAGGTGGCGGGCCGCGGCACGCCTTTGCTGGGCATTTGCGTGGGGATGCAAATCCTGTTCGAGATGGGGGAGGAACACGGGCGGCACCCCGGTTTGGGGCTGCTGCCCGGCCGCGTCACCGCTTTCCCCCGCCAAAAGGGGTTGAAGATACCCCACACCGGCTGGAACCGCATCCACATCGAGCGGGATTCCCCCTTGTTGGCCGGGCTGCCCGAGGACCGTTACGCGTATTTCAACCACAGCTACTACTGCGCGGTGGCCGATCCCGCGGTGGTGCTGGGCAGCACGGACTACGGGCTGCGGTACGCTTCGGTGGTGGCGCGCGGCAGCCTGTACGGGGTGCAGTTCCATCCCGAAAAGAGCCAGCGGGTGGGGCTGGCGATTTTGCGGAACTTCGTGGAGGAATGTGAATGAACGATTTTACGGTTTACCCCGCTATCGACCTGCGCGGCGGCCAGGTGGTGCGGTTGAAACAGGGCGATCCAGGCCGCCAGACCGTGTACGGGGAAGACGCGGCGGCAACGGCTCGTGGCTGGCTGGAGGCCGGGGCACGCTGGCTGCACGTGGTCAACCTGGACGGTGCGTTCGGCCAGGGGGGGGAGGCCAACGGCCTGGCGTTGCGCGGCATTGTGGCCGCGGCGGCTGAATATGACGCGCGGGTGCAGTTGGGGGGCGGGATGCGCAGCCTGTTCGATCTCGAAAACGCGTTTTCCGCGGGGGTGGCGCGCGTGGTGTTGGGCACGCTGATCGTGGAAGCGCCGCGCGTGGTGCGCGCTGCGTTGGGCCGGTTCGGGCCGCAGCGGGTGGCCGCGGGGTTGGACGCCCGCCAGGGCCGGGTGCATACCCGCGGCTGGCGCACCAAAACCGGCTGGCAGGTGCTCGACCTGGCGCAGCAGTGGAAATCCTGGGGGGGGCAGTGGCTGGTCTACACCGACATCGCGCGGGATGGCGTGGCCGCGGGCGTGGCCGTGTCTGCCGCGCGGGAGCTGGCCGCGGCCAGCGGGTTGGCGGTGATCGCCTCGGGTGGCGTGGCCTCGCTGGAGGATGTGCGCGCGGTGAAGGAGGCCGGGCTGCCCGGCGTGATCGTGGGCCGCGCGCTGTACGAGGGCGCCTTCACCTTGCAGGAGGCTTTGCAGTGTTAGCCAAACGCATCATTCCCTGTCTGGATGTCAAGGATGGCCGCGTGGTCAAGGGCGTGAATTTCGGTAATCTGCGCGACGCGGGCGATCCGGTGGCGCAGGCGCGCTTGTACGACCGGATGGCCGCGGACGAGCTGGTGTTTTTGGATATTTCGGCCACCCCCGAGGGGCACGCCACCACCTTGGAGAAGGTGCGCCAGGTGGCGGACGAAGTGTTCATGCCGTTGACCGTGGGCGGCGGCATTCGCACGGTGGCGGATGTGCAGCGGGCTTTGCGCGCTGGTGCGGACAAGGTCAGCATCAATTCGGCTGCGGTGCGCAATCCCCGGCTGTTGTCGGAGGGCGCGGCGCGTTTCGGCAGCCAGTGCATGGTGCTGGCTATCGATGCCAAGTGGCGGCCCGACGCCGCGCGGCCAGGGGGCGGCTGGTGGGAGGTGTTCGTGGCCGGGGGGCGCAGGCCGACCGGCCTGGACGCGGTGGCCTGGGCCGTGCAGGGAGTCTCCCGGGGCGCGGGCGAGATTCTGCTGACCAGCATGGACGCGGACGGCACGTTGTCCGGCTATGACCTGGAACTGACCCGGCAGGTGGCCGAGGCCGTGGACGTGCCGGTGATCGCCAGCGGGGGCGCGGGCGCGCTGGCGCACTTTGCCGAGGTGCTGACACGCGGGAAGGCCGACGCCGCGCTGGCTGCCTCCCTGTTTCACGATAAGGTGTTCACCATCGCGCAGGTCAAAGCGTATTTGCGCGGCCGCGGGGTGCCGGTTCGCGTGGTGAGCGGGTGACAGATCAAAAGTCAGGAGTAGGACTTACGCACTTGAAAAGTCGCACCCGGACCTCACAGGTCTCAAAGCGTATGGAGATTCCCGGATGCAATCTGTTTTGGGTAGTGGTCACGGAGTAAGTGATACAGAGCTTACACAGATCGCAAAAGCGCACCCCCTCCTGTCATTCTGAGGGAGCGCAGCGACCGAAGAATCCGGAGCGCAGCGACCGAAGAATCCGGAGCGCAGCGACCGAAGAATCCGGAGCGCAGCGACCGTCGGGGCGACCGGCCGGTCGCCCCAACCACCAACAACCACGCCCCGTCCCCGGTCCCCGGTCATCCGTCCCCCGTCGAATGACACAAGCAACAGCCAGTTGCTCAGCATGACACAGGTAACAACAGGCATGAACTGCGTATCTTCTGTCACTTACTTTACAGCCACTACCCGCAAAAGTACACTCCCGAATTTGTCATTGCGAGGCGGGCTATGCCCGCCGAAGCAATCTCCTCCACGATGTAGGGGATTGCTTCCCTTCGGCAGTCACTTCGCCTGCGGATCAGTGCATGGCTCAGGGCAGGCGCACCCTTACAAGTGCTCGCAATGACACCAAACCCGTCCTTGAGTTCACCAACTGCGTAAGTACTGCTCTTCATTGTTTTCAACCACAGATTGCGTAGATACCGAGGTTTTAAGGATCGCCAATGATGGAACCGAAGTACGATCAAAACGGGCTGGTGCCGGCCATTTGCCAGGAGGCGCGCACCGGCGAGGTGCTGATGCTGGCCTGGATGAACCGCCAGGCCTTGCAGCGCACGCGGGAAACCGGCCAGGCACACTTTTGGAGCCGCTCCCGGCAGCAGTTGTGGCACAAAGGCGCCACATCGGGTAACTTTTTGGAGGTGTGCGAGATGCGCATGGACTGCGATGGCGACGCGTTGTTGTTGCGCGTCCGCCCCGCGGGGCCGGCCTGCCACACCGGCGCGCGCAGCTGTTTCCACCGTCCCCTGCCCCTGGACGCGGCTGCCGCGGCGGGGGAAGACCGTTTCGGCCTGGACGAGTTGTTCGCCGTGGTCCAAAGCCGGCAGAACAGCGACCCGGAGACATCCTACACCGCCCGCTTGCTGGCCGCCGGGCCGGACCGCGTGTTGCAGAAGGTGGGGGAGGAGGCGGTGGAGGTGCTGCTGGCCGCCGCGGGGCAGGGCCGCGCGCGGGTGCTTGCCGAAGTGGCCGATCTGTTGTACCATTTGCTGGTCATGTTGGCGCAACAGGGGCTGACACTGGCGGAAGTAGAGGCCGAACTGGCGGCCAGACATCGAGGTGCCGCGTGAATCCACAGCGTTTGCAGGGCACAAACGGCAGCCCAAAAATCTTGCTCTTCGACATGGACGGCGTGCTGCTCACGCCGGGTGGCTATCACCGCGCGCTTCAAGACACGGTGGCGCGCCTGGGCAGCGCGCTGGGCTTTTCCAACGCGCGGCTGACCCTCGAAGACATCCACGCGCTGGAGGCCTGTGGCGTGACCAACGAGTGGGCTTCTGCGGCCATGTGTCTGGCGTTGCTGGCGCTGCGTTTGTGGGAGCGTTTTCCGGGGGTGGAGGTCGGCCCGTCGCGATTGGCGCAGCCGGTGGAGGCGCACGGTTTGCCCCCGCCGGATTTCGCCGCGTTCATCCGGCAGATGGCCGCTGCGCAGCGCGCCATTCCCGAGCCGCTGGCGCGCGCCAGGTCGTTGCTGCCGGTCGAGGCGCACCCCCTTATCGACGCGGCCTATTCGGTCGAGGCTCTCAGCCACCGCGTGCAGCAGGAGCACGTGTTGGGCAGCCGCACGTTCGCCCGCACATACCGGCTGCCCGCGGTATGGGATGTTCCCAGTTATTTGCTGGCATATGATCGCTCGAACCTGTCGCCTGCGCTGCACATGCGTCTGGCAGAGTGGCTGGCGCGGCCGGAACAGCGCGCGGTGGTGTTCACCAACCGCCCCAGCACGGCCCCGGATGGGGTGTTTTGCACGCCGGAGGCCGAGTTGGGCGCCCGCCTGGTGGGGGTGGAGGGGATTCCGCTGGTGGGCGGCGGGGGGGTGATGTGGCTGGCCGCGCAGCGGGGGGTGCCGCAGGGCACGTTCCACAAGCCGCACCCGGTACACGCGCTGGCCGCGCTGGGCCGCGCGCTGGGTGATTCGCTCACCGAGGCCTTTGTGCGGGCCGCGGAGCTGGCATTGGAGCGCCGCGGCCAGGCGGGCTGGGCGCGGTTGGAGGGCGCGCAGGTGTGGGTGTTCGAGGATTCGACCGGCGGGTTGGAGAGCCTGAAGGCCGCGCAGCGGCTGTTGGCCGCGCGCGGGATTTCGATGCAGGTGCATTTGATCGGGGTGAGCGACAGCCCGCCAAAACGCGCCGCGCTCGAGCAGGCCGGCGCGCGGGTGTATGACACGCTGGAGGAGGCCTGGAACGCGGTGACGCGGGTATAACTATTGGGGGTCGGGGCGACCGGCCGGTCGCCCCGACAGTTGGGAGGAGGCCTGGAACGCGGTGACGCGGGTATAATAGCCCCCATGTTGGCAAACTTCATCGCTGCGCTGGCCGGTCTTGTGGCCGGGATGCTGATCAATTATCTGGCAGACATTCTGCCCGTTCGCCGCCGCATTGCGCGGCCGGTGTGCCTGTATTGTGGCACCCCTCAGAGGCTGCCCAATTATTTGTTGTGGCCGCGGCGCTGTCCGAATTGCGGGCGCAGCCGCGGCGCGCGCGTGTGGGTGGTGGAGGGGCTGGCGGTTGTGGCCGCGGTTTGGTTTTGGAACTCGCCGGAGGTGGTGCGCCAGCTTGGCCCGGTGGCCGGCGCGGTGGTGTTGGTGTATTTCGCGGTGGTGGTGGTGATCGACGTGGAACACCGTCTGATTTTGCACCCGGTCAGCCGTTTTGGGGCCGTGATGGCCGCGCTGATCGGTGTGGCATTGCATGGGGTGTGGCCGGCGTTGATCGGCGGTGTGGTGGGGTATGGGGTGATGTTGGGTTTGTATTATTTGGGGCATCTTTTTGTGCGTCTGGTTTCCAAAATCCAGGGGAAGCCGTTGGACGAGGTGGCGTTGGGCTTTGGGGATGTGAATTTGAGCGGGGTGCTGGGGTTGCTGCTGGGTTGGCCGAACGTGTTGGTGGGTCTGTTTTTGTCCATTTTGCTGGCGGGTTTTGCCAGCCTGGTGTTGGTGCTGGTGCGGCTGGCCGCGCGGCGGTTTCGCGCGTTCATCGCCATTCCCTACGGCCCGTTTTTGATCGGGGGGGCTGTGATGCTGCTGTATTTCCCCGCGTTTACGCAAAAGGTGTTGTCCAGCCTGTCTCCGTTGTTGGCGCGCTGATGGCGGTCGCCAGCCGCGGGCCGGGAGCGGGATGCCGAGGAAGTGAAACGGACGGTGCGCTAATGCCAGCAAGGAGGCCGGTTTTGTCGAGGTGGCGCGGCGCCCGCGGGTATGCAGCGCAGGCGCGTTTGTTTCTGGCGCCGTATCTGGTGGGCGCGGTGGTGCTGGTGGTGCTGCCCGCGTTGGCTACGGTGGTGATCGCTTTCACCAAATTCCGGGGGGTGGGTGGGCCTGAATTCGTGGGGTTCAACAATTTTCGGGCCTTGTTCGACTCGTTCTACGTGCGCACGGGGTTGTGGAATACGCTGATTTTCGTTGTGGTGGCGGTGCCGCTGCGGTTGGTGGCCGCGCTGCTGTTGGCGTTGCTGCTCCAGAGCAGAGGGCGGATGTTTGGCCTGTACCGGGCCGCGGTGTATGTGCCTACCGTGGTCCCGGAGGTGGCTTACGCTTTGATCTGGCTGTGGGTTTTCAACCCGGTGTACGGCCCTTTGAACCTGGGGATGACCGCGCTGGGGTTGCCCGCGCCGGCCTGGTTGTCGGACCCGGTCACCGCCCGCCTGGCCATCGTGCTGATGATGAGTTTCCAGATCGGGGAGGGGTTCGTGGTGCTGCTGGCCGGATTGCGGAGCGTTCCGCGTTCGTTTTACGAGGCCGCGCGGGTGGACGGCGCCGGCGCGTGGCAGGCTTTCTGGCGCATCACCCTGCCGCTGATCACCCCCTGGCTGCTGTTGCTCACTTTTCGTGACCTGATCATGAGTTTGCAAAACACGTTCACCCCCTCCTTCGTTTTGACCTATGGCGGGCCGTATTACGCCACCACGTTTGCGCCGCTGCTGATTTACGAGATCGCGTTCGACTTTTTCGACTTTGGGATGGCGGCCGCGCTGTTGTTGCTGCTGTACGTGGTGATGGCTGCGGTGGTGTTGGGCATTTTGAAGCTGGTGACGCAGCTCGGAGGGCAGGGCGATGTCTGATTTGCGGCCGCGCCTGCGCGCGGTGCTGGGGTTTTTGGTTTCTGTGCTGTTCGTGCTGCCGTTCTATTGGGCTGTGGTGGCTTCTTTCGGGAACAGCGAGGCCGGGGTGCAGGCGACTATCGAGTGGTGGCCCTCCAACCCGCGTTGGGACAACTATGCCGAGCTGTTCCGGGTGGTGCCGATGGCGCGTTATACGCTCAATTCGCTGCTGGTGGTATTGGCCGCGGTGCCGATCACATTGCTGGTGGCCTCGCTGGCTGGCTTCGGGATGTCGCAGCTCGAGCCGGAACTGCGCCAGCAGATGGTGCGCGCCAACGTGGTGCTATTGCTGGTCCCCGGCGCGGCGGTGTGGCTGTTCCGGTTTCAGATCATCAACTGGCTGGGGCTGCTGGATTCGCTCTGGGCGTTGGTGTTGCCTGCGTTTGCTGCCAGCAACCCGTTGTTCGTGTTGTTGTATTACTGGGCGTTTCGTCGCCTTCCAGACGAGATGTACGAGGCCGCGCGGCTGGACGGCGCGGGCGCGCTCACCAGTTGGTGGCGGCTGGCCCTGCCGCTCACCGTCCCCACCACGATTGGTGTGGTGGTGCTCACCTTCGCGCTCTACTGGGGCGATTTCATCAGCCCGGTCTTGTACATCTTCGACCCGTTGTCGTACACGCTGCCCATCGGTTTGCAGATCATCAAGCAGTTGGGCTTCCAAAACGTCTCTCTACTGATGGCCGCGGCGGTGTTCATCACCCTGCCGGTATTGGTGTTGTTTTTCGTGTTGCAACGCTACTTTTTACACGAGTGGTTGGATTGAGTTGGCGTATCAGCAGCCGGTCGCTCCGAATGACGCACGCCCTCCCGTCATTCTGAGGGCACGGAGCGACCGAAAAATCCGGAGCGCAGCGACTGTCGGGGCGACCGGCCGGTCGCCCCGACCACCAAATAGCCACGTCCCGTCCCCCGTCATTCTGAGGGCACGTAGTGCCCGAAGAATCTCCCACCATCGTTGAGATTCTTCGCTGTCGCTCAGAATGACACAGGCAACAGCCGGTCGCCCCGAATGACGCACGCCCCCTGCCATTCTGAGGCACGAAGCCTATCATGTCATTCTGAGGGAGCGAAGCGACCGAAGAATCTCCCTCATCATCGTTGAGATTCTTCGCTCCCCGTCCCCGGTCGCCCGTCCCAACCATTGACAGTGCTTATTACGCAGTTGAGACCTCACAGGTCTACTACCACGCGATGCAGGAAGATTTTACCCAAAATAGATTGCATCCGGGCATCTCCATGCGCTTTGAGACCTGTGAGGTCTGAGTGCGACTTTTCAAGTGCGTAAGTCCTACCATTGAGCATTGTATTCAACCTGCACATTCTATGCTACACTATACCCATGTCTGAGCGCAAACGGCTTTCCTACCTTTTGTTCTCCATTTTTGCAGGCCTGTTGCTGGCAGGAATGATCGCGGTTGGGGCCGCTTTCCAGGCCGAGGCGGGAGAGGCGCAATTATGGCTCGATCCCGCCGTCACCACCCTGGGGCCGGGGGAAAGGACGAGCATTGTGATCCGGATGGACAACATCACCAACGTGTACGGCGTCGAAGTTCACCTGGGATTCGATGCCGGGATTTTGCAGGTGGTCGATGCGTTGACCGCTACACCGGGCGTGGAAATCAGTCCGGGCGCCTGCCCCCAACCGGACTTTGTCATTTTGAACACCACAGACAACCTCAGCGGCACCATCGATTATGCGGCGACACAATTGAACCCCACACCCGCCTGTGCAGGAGGCGGGGTTGCGGTCATCACCGTGCAGTGCGTTGGGCTGGGAGATGCTGCGCTCTTCTTCGACGCGGCTACCATCGCCGACCCTGACGGTATGCCGATCACGCACACCACCCAGAACACCGCTCTCACTTGCGGCCCGTCCACCTCTACCCCCACGCCTACGGTTTTGCCGGGCGCATACCTGCCGGTCATCATCCGGTGAGTGGGTTGGCGGGAAGGTTACTCCTGATTGGTAAACGCTTTGAATCGCTCATTTTTTCGTTTCTTACGACTGGTTTTCCCCGTTTTCGTGCTGGCGGGGCTGTTGGTGGGGGGCGGCGCGGCCTGGCGGGCCGCGGCGCAAGACGATCCACCGCGGCCTACGCCGGTTAGCGATCAGGCCAGACGCCAGGCCCTGGAGGCAGCCATTCTGCGCGACCGGCAGGGGCCGCAGAATTTGCAGCCCCTCGCCCGCATCGACTGCGTGAACGGTTTTGCCGGCCCCTACCCTTGCAGCAACATCGATCTGCTGGCGTTCATGCCCCTCAGCCAGATCGGCGCCAGCGACGAGGGCAACGACCTGTGGGGCTGGACCGATCCCCAGACCGGCAAAGAGTACGCCTTGATGGGATTGACCAACGGTACCGCGTTCGTGGACATCTCCGACCCCGAAAACCCGCTCTACCTGGGCATCCTGCCCCCGCGCACCACGGATTCGATCTGGCGCGACATCAAAGTCTACGCGGACCACGCCTTCATCGTCAGCGAGGCGGCTGCATACGGGATGCAGATTTTCGACCTGACCCAACTGCGCAGCGTAACCACGCCCCCCATCACGTTCACACAAACCGCCTACTACACCGGGTTTGGACCGGCGCACAACATCGCCATCAACCAGGACACTGGCTTCGCCTACGTGGTGGGGGCCAACACCTGTTCCGGCGGCCTGACCATGATCGACCTCCAAAACCCCACCGCGCCGGCCAGCGCGGGCTGTTACAGCGATGACGGCTACATCCACGACGTGCAATGTGTGCTCTTCCAGGGGCCGGACGTGCAATACCAGGGCCGCGAGATTTGCTTTGCCGCCAACGAAGATGCCCTCACCATCGTAGATGTGACCAACAAGAGCGCTCCCGAGCTGATCTCCAAAACCACCTACCCGGACGTAGGTTACACCCACCAGGGCTGGTTGACCCCGGACCAGGCCTATTTCTTGCTGGGTGATGAGCTGGATGAGGATTTCTTCGGCACAAACACCCGCACCCGTGTGTTCGACCTGTCCGATCTGTCCAACCCGGTCCTGGTCGAGACCTTCACCGGCCCCACACAGGCCATCGATCACAACGTGTACACCGTCGGAAATCTGGCCTACGAGTCCAATTACACCGCGGGGCTGCGCGTTGTGAGCATCGTGGACCCGGCCAATCTGATTGAAGTGGGCTTTTTCGATGTGTATCCGGCCCATGACAACGCCACTTTCAACGGCACCTGGAGCAATTATCCGTTTTTCGACAGCGGCGTTGTGATCGTCAGCGGAATCGAACAGGGGTTGTTCATCTTGCAGCCGAATTTACTCGCCACCCTTCAGGGCAATGTGGTGCTGGAGGGCCGTGGAGACCACAGCGGCGTGAGCGTGACGATTTTGCAGAGCGGGACGCCGGTTTCCAGCACGGTGACCACGGCTGGTGGCGGGTTCAGTTTCGTGCTGCCGTTGGGCACGTATCAGGTGCAGATCGAGGCCGCGCGCTACCTGGACGCGCAAACCGTGGTCACCATCACCACGCCCGGGGAGGTCACCTTGCCCGGCGTCACCCTGTTGGGCGGGGATTCCAACGACGACGACCGGGTCGACATTCTCGACCTGGCTCTGCAAGGGGGGAGATTCGGCCTGAACAACGGCGACCCCGGCTGGGTCCCGGCCGCGGACATCAATGCCGATGGCACGGTGGATGATCTGGATTTGTCTATTTCAAGGGGAAATTTTGGGCGGACTTCGCCGCTTCCCTGGCCGTAGTCACCCCTCCGGCTCCATGGAGAATTTCAGCGGGTAGCCCTCGATCCCGGCCGCGAATTGGGCTTTGGCGATCCGTTTTTGTGCTTCGGATTTGGGCAGCGTTTGCACGTAGGCCAGCCCCTTGTAGTGCGCGGTCAGCATGATGCGCACCGCATCGGGATAGGCGATGAAGAAGATTTTTTGCAAAACCGCGACCACGAAGTCCATCGGTGTCACGTCGTCGTTGTGGATCAGCACCCGGTAAGGGGGTTCTTCCGCGGTTTTCTCTTCGATTTCCGTTGCCGTCGCTTCCTGGACTTCGCTCACAACTGACCACTGAATACTGAACACCGAACACTGAACACTGATCACGCCGGTAATTCGCTGGCGAGTGCGTTTTCCAGTTGTGCCCGCTTTCCGTTGGGCAGGAAGGCGGCGCGCGCCGCGTTGAGGAGGGTATGGCGTAAATCCTGCAGGGAGAGCGAGAGGGTTTCGCAAGCCAGGCGGCACTCGTCGCTCAGGTCGATGGCGGAGATGCCGGGGTCGTCGGTGTTGAGGGTGACGTTCAATCCGGCGGCCAGCATGTCGGGGAGGGGGTGATGGTGGAGGGCCGCTACCACGCCGGATTGGTAGTTGCTGGTGGGGCAGACTTCGAAGGTGGTGCCGTACTCGCGTGCCAGCGCGGTTGCGTTGGGGTCTTCGAGCACGCGCACGCCGTGGCCGATACGTTCCGCGCCCAGCACCTGGATGGCTTCGATGATGTTTTCCGGGCCGCCCCATTCCCCGGCGTGGACGGTCAGCCGCAGCCCGGCTTTTTTGGCTTCCTGGAACAGGCTGGCAAAGGGCGCGGCGGGAAAGCGGGTCTCGTCTCCGGCCAGATCGAGGCCCACGATGCCGTCATCCAGCCGTTCTGCGGCCAGTTCGACCACCTTTTCCGCGATTTCGAGGCTTTCGTGCCGGTTTACGCTGGCAATCAGGCGCGCGATGATGCCGTATTCCGTTTCGGCTTCTTTGGCGCTGGCGATCACCCAATCCATCACTTCGGAGAGCGGGAAGTTTTTGGCATTGCATAGGGCGGCAGGGGTGAAACGTAGCTCCAGGTAGCGCAAGTTGTCTGCGGCCGCGTCTGCGAAGGCCTCTTTGGTGATGCGGGCGATGATCTCCGGTGTGCGGAAGAACAGGCGCAGGGTCTCGAATTTGGAGAGGAAGTTGGCCGAGGTGAGGGGTTCGTGTTTTTGAATCTGCACCAGGGCTTTGAGCCGCGGCGGGTCGGCGAGCGGCAGGGGTAGGCGGTACGCGTGGGCGACCTCCAGCATGGTGGAGAGACGCAAAGACCCCTCAAGATGGCGGTGAAGCTCGATCTTGGGGAGAGATTGGTAGAATTGCTTGGGTTTTCCGTCAGGAAATTGCATGAATGCTTGCCGGTAAAAACGATGGGGTTACAAGCGTACCACAAAATCGCGATTTTTGGCGCGTATTATTTTTTCCGCCGCCTGCGCCGTCTGCGTTTGGCGGAACGGCTGACGGGAGTGCCCTGATCGGGGCCAACCCCAACCGGCTCGGGTTGCCGGTCCGGTTGTTGGGAGAGGGGTTCGGCTTCGGAGGCTGCCTGTTGGGGGGTGGGTGGCTGTTCTGTTGTGCCTTTACCGTCTGCGGTCAGGGTGAGCTTGGGAAGCTGGTAGGTGAACATGCGCGAAACCACGCCCATGCGGGTGTTGGCGATCAGGTTTTGGAACAGTTCGGAGGCTTTGGCTTTGTAGGTGACCAGCGGGTCGCGCTGGGCGTAGGCTTCCAGCCCCACCGAGACGCGCAGGGCTTCCATTTGGGTCAGGTATTCGACCCACAGGTCGCCGATCACTCGCAGGAGCAGGTGGCGGTAGGTGAGCGTGAGTATCTGGCGGCCCAGCTCATCGATGGCGACATTCACCTGGTCGGAGGGCAGTTGGGTGAGCGGCTGGTTGGCTACCTGCGCGTACACGTCCTCCCCGAAGGCCCGGCGCAACCCCTCCCGTACAGGTTTGGACAGGTTGGCGATGGGGGTGTTGCCCAGGCGGGCGAATTCGCGCGCGCCTAATCCGCGCTGGATGGCTTGCTGTGCGTTTTGCAGGTGGGTCAGGATTTCTTCGGTCAGTTCCTCCTCGTCCCTGTCTTCGAGCAGGCGCGCCGCGTAGTGGGTGTAGGTCAGGCGAATGGTGCGCCGCCAGACGCGTTGCTTGGTCTTGCGGTCGAAGGTGGCGCGCTGGCCCTGGGGCATGCGGGAGAGCAAATTCAACAGATGCGCGTCGGTGAGCGGGTCTTTGATCTGGCTAAGTGTATTTTTCAGGTCACGGGCAATGACGCCGTCCTGGTTTTCGCCCAGCAGGCGTTTGCGCCGCGCGGCGTACACGTTGCGGATCGCCTCCAACACCTGGTCGCCGTATTCGTCCCACTCGTCCAGGGTGAGGGATTTGGGGCGCATGTCGAGCGATTCTCGCAGCCCGCGCTCCGCGACCGCGATGATCCTGCGCATGTTGGCCGAGGCCAGGAAGGTTTCGACCTGATTTTGGATGGCGTCGGCGGCTGCATCGGGATCGTCGCGCAGCGCGCGGCGGAGTTCGTAGTCCAGCTTGATCGGCGCGCGCAGCAAACCGGTGAGTTCTTCTTCGATCTGGCGCGGGGTGCGGCTTTCTTCCTCTTCGTCTTCCATGGCCAGCCCCTCCATGAACACGTCCAGCATGTCCAGCCGCTCGTCGATCTGGGCTTCCACTTGCTTCAGGGCGCTGCCCAACAACCGGTCGATGGTGTTCAGGAGGTGTTCTTCTTCGGCGTCGAGGGCCTTGGCGGCCAGGTCGAGCAGCGCGTGGAGCGTGGATTGTGCGCCGGTGGTGAGGGTGTCTTTGATGTGGTCGAGCAGCAGTTGCAGGGTAAAGGAGGGGAAGACCGCGTTGCCAATCGCCACGGGGGGCTGGGTTGCGTCCAGCCAGGCGAGTAGTTTCCAGGGGCCTTCTTCGTTTGCCAGCGCTTCCGGCACGCGGCGGCGCACTTCGGTTTCCAGCATTTCGAGCACGTCTTCGCTCAGATCGTCTTTGGTGAAGATGCGGTCGCGCTGGCTGTAGATGGTGGCGCGCTGTTTGTTGAGCACGTCGTCGTATTCCAACAGGTGCTTACGGGTGTCGAAGTTGGCGCCTTCCACCCGGGTTTGGGATTGCTCGACGATGCGGCTGACCAGCCCCATTTCGATGGGCATGTCGTCGTCGATGTTGAGCCGGGCCATCATGTTTTCGGCTTGCTGGCCGCCGAACAGGCGCATCAGGTTGTCTTGCATGGAGAGATAAAAGCGCGAGGAACCGGGGTCGCCCTGCCGGGCGGCGCGGCCGCGCAACTGGTTGTCGATGCGCCGGGATTCGTGCCGTTCGGAGCCGATCACGTGCAGCCCGCCTAACTCTTTGACCAGGCGGCTCTCTTTCATGAATTGCAGGAAGCGTTCGATGGCGTCTTCGTAAATGCCGTACTGGCTGCGGTCCATCTCCAGCAGGGCGGTTTCCTTTTCCTCCATGCTCATGTCGTAGGGGTCCTGGTGTCCCGCTCTTTTGAGCACGCGGTTTACCTGGCTGATGATGGCTTCGGGCAGTTCGCCGCCCAGTTTGATGTCCACACCGCGGCCGGCCATATTGGTGGCGATGGTGACTGCGCCGAACGCGCCCGCACCGGCGATGATCTGGCTCTCCTCGGTGTGCTTGCGCGCGTTGAGCACCTGGTGGGGGATGCCGTTTTTGAGCACCAGGGCCAGGCGTTCTTTGTGTTCCGGGGAGAGACCCAGGATTTCGATCAGGGTGTCCAGGTTATCCGAGGTCAGCGGGTTGAGATTGAGTTTTAGCTGGCGCGCCATCTCGCGCATTTTTTTGGCCGGTAACAGGCCGAGCGGCCGGTTGAGGAATTCCAGTTCGGGAATGGCGCGGCCATCGACTTCGCGGTTATGCGCCTCCATCCACTTGTGACGCAGCAGCAAGACCTGGGCCAGTTTACGGATGGGGTCGGCTTTGAGGCGTGAGGAGAGGCGTTCGGAGAGTTCGACTGATGTAGTGCCGACCAGGATCGGGCGTCCCAGGGTGTGGTAGCGTAAGATTTCTTTTCCGATGGCGCGGAATTTGGCTTCTTCGGTGCGGTAGACCACATCCGGGTAGTCTTTGCGTTTGAAGAACAGCGGCGGCCCGTCCGGGTTGTCTTCGTGGACGTAGTAGGTGTATTTGTAGCCTTCTTCGTCCACAGCCTGGCGGGCGATCAGCGGCCAGTCGGGGTGGGAGGCCTGGTAGTCCAGGTTGGTGGGGATTTCGAGCACTTCCAGCTCATAAATTTTGTGGAACTCTTCGGCTTCGGTGGCTGCGGTGCCCGTCATACCGGCCAGTTTCTCGTACATGCGGTAGTAGTTCTGGATGGTGATGGTGGCGTAGGTGACGTTCTCGCTCTGCACTTTGACGCCCTCTTTGGCCTCCACGGCCTGGTGCAGGCCGTCGGACCAGCGTCTGCCGGGCATCAGGCGACCGGTGTTTTCGTCGATGATGATCACTTTGCCGCCCTGGACGAGGTAGTCTTTGTTGCGTTTGAACACGAACTGGGCGCGCAAGGCCTGTTCCAGATAGCCCAACATGCGCGCCTGTTCGGGGGTGATGTCTTCGGGCCGGTCGGGGTCGCGCAGTGGTTCGCCCAGGATTTGCTCGACGTGAATTTCGCCGATTTCGGTCAGGGCAACGGTGCGCGAGCGTTCGTCCACCTCGTAATCTTCGGGCCGCAATTGTTTGACCACCTGTGCCATGCGGATGTAGTGTTCGGCGTCGTCGTGGGAGGGGCCGGAGATGATCAGCGGGGTGCGGGCCTCGTCGATCAGCACGTTGTCCACCTCGTCGATGATGGCGTAGTAGTGCCCGCGCTGGACGCGCTCCTCCAGGCTGAGCTTCATGTTGTCGCGCAGGTAGTCGAAGCCGAATTCGTTGGTGGTGCCGTAGGTGATGTCCGCCGCGTAGGCCTGTTTGCGCGGCACGGAGAGCAGTTGGTGCTGGTCCTCGTGGGGGGATTCCTTGTCGAGGTCTACCAGGAAGGCCAGCCGGCCATGGTCGGTGCGGGCGGCCATTTGCAGCACGCCCACGCTCAAGCCCAGCATATTGTAGATGGGGGCTTTCCAGCGCGCGTCACGCCGCGCCAGATAGTCGTTCACGGTGACCAGATGCACACCCCGCCCGACCGGGATGTCTTCCAGGGGGACGAACTGCCATTTGTCCGGGTGGTCGCCCCACTTTTCGCGCGCCAGCTCGATCCAGTCCGGGTTCAGGGTCAGGGCGTTCAGGTACAGCGGCAGGGTGGCGACCAGGGTCTTGCCCTCGCCGGTGCGCATCTCCGCGATTTTGCCCTGGTGCAGCACAATGCCGCCCACCAGTTGGATGTCGTAGTGGCGCAGGCCGATGGTGCGTTTGCTGGCCTCGCGCACCACCGCGAAGGCTTCCACCAGGATGTCGTCCAGCGTTTCGCCCAGAGCCAGGCGGCGGCGGAACTCATCGGTTTTGGCGCGCAAAGCCTCGTCGCTCAACGCCTCGAATTGGGGTTCGAGTTCGTTGATCGCGTCGGCAATTTGAGCAAGTTGTTGAATCTGGCGTTTGTTGGGGTCGCCCCCGAAGATTTTGACGAATTTTTTGAGCATGGAGAAGTTTGGTAGTTCGAGTTTGAGTTTGGAGCTTTGCCTTGAGCCGAAGTCGAAGGGTTGGGTAATTGGGTAATTGGGTAATTACATCCTGAGCGGAGGGCGGCGCAGCCGCTCGTAGTCGAAGGATGGGTAATTGGGTAATTGGGTAATTACGCTTCACGATACCCGCGATTATAGCACATTGGGAAAAAAAGGCTGAATCTGGGGGAAGCGGGCGTGAGGGTTCTTAGAAAGTTTTTAGGAATGAGAACCTTCCCATTCAATGTTAAAACTCCTGAAAATTTAAGCCGCGCGTCGGTTTTTCTTTCCAGCCCCATGCTATAATTTTTGCACACCCTCCTCTCCGCAACAAATTTCTTGCAGAGGAGAACGTGCTAACCTTCCCATCGCCCAATCCCATGTCCTTCGCCCACCTG
>JALUWE010000530.1 GCA_027019845.1 Anaerolineales bacterium
GCCGGGCCTGGTGCTCCTGGAAGCGGGCCGCGGTCTGCTCCCATTCGGCCAACTGCGTCCGGGCTTGCTGCCAGGCCTGGTGCGCGGCCTGAATCTCGGGGCCGCGGGCGAGCACCGCCGCGTACGTCTCCCGCTCGCGCAGGCGTTCGGCAAGCTGTTGTTGGACGGACTCCAGCCGTTGCCGCGCGTTTTCGAGCTGCCGCGCCAGCGCGTCCACCAGCTTGCGCTGCTCTTCCAGGCTGGCCGCGATTTTGCGCGCGTTCTCCACGATCTTTTCCTGGCTTTGGCGCGCCCGGGTGGCCTGATCGAGTTGTGTTTGAATCTCCTCCAGGCGGGCGCGGCGGTCGCTTTCTTCGGCCAGCTCCGCGTTGATCTCCTGCAAACGCCCGTCCAGGCCGGCGATCTCGCCTTCTACGGCCTTGCGCTGCTCCGCGGCGCGCTGGCGGTAGGTCTCCCAAACTTCCAACCCCAGGATACTGCTCAGGATGGCTTTGCGTTTGGCCGGGGTCTGCTGGGTGAACTGGTCGGCTTTGCCCTGCAGGAAGAAGGCCGCGTTGATGAAGGTCTCGTAGTCCATGCGCAGGGTTTCTTCGATGCGCTTTTGGGTGGCGCGCAACGTGCGCTCGGTGAGCGGCTTCCAGGTGATGTTCCCTGTTGGGTGTTCCACTGAATACTGTTCACTGGATACGGAAGACTGAGCAATGTGGAACTCCAGCAGGGTGGCTTTGCCGCGCGGGTTGGTGCGCTGCACGCGGTAGCAATTGCCCTCGTACTCGAACTCGAACGTCACCTGGGCGGCGTCGGATTGCATGTTGATCAGGCTTTCGTCGCGTTTGCGCGCCTGGCCGAAGAGCGCCCAGGTGATGGCGTCCAGCAGGCTGGATTTGCCCGCGCCGTTCGCGCCCGCGATGCAGGCCAGGTCGAAACGGCTGAAATCCAGCGTGACTTCCTGGCGGTAAGAGAGAAAGCCGGAGATGGTGAGCGTGCGGGGGATCATGGGGGGGATTGGGGATTGGATATTGGGTAATTGGGTAATTGAGTAATTGGGTAATTGGGTAATTGGGTAATTGGGTAATTGGGTAATTGGGTAATTGAGTAATTGGGTAATTGGGTAATTGTATCCTGCCTCCCTACTCCTTACTTCTTACTCCTTACTTCCTACTCCTTACTTCCTACTCCTTACTTCCTACTCCTTACTTCCTACTCCTTACTTCTTACTCCCTACTCCCTACCTCTCACTTCCCCAATGCCCGGAGCATTTCTTCCACATCCGTGAACTTGACTCGCGGGCGGCCTTGTGCCTTGCCGCGTTCGATTTCCATCTGGTCGAGCCGTTTCCAGTCTTCGTAGGTGACGAAACGCGGTTGTCTGGCGCGGATGGTGGCTTCGGCCTGCTCGATGCCGGGGTGGGGAGGGTGTAGCACGTTGCCCGCGGCCAGGTCTTCGACCATGCAGTCCACGGTTTCGACTGCGTCGGGCTTGTTGGTGCCGATCACGCCGCTGGGGCCGCGCTTGATCCAGCCGGCGGTGTACAGCCCGGTCAGGGGTTGCTCGCTGCCCATTTCGGTCACCCGCCCGCGCAGGTTGGGGATCACGCCCCAGCTGTCGTTGAACGGCACCCCGGGCAGGGGCACGCCGCGGTAGCCGATGGAGCGGAACACCAACCCGACGGCCAGTTCTTCGTATTGATCGGTGGCCCGCGGGCGCAGGGTGCCGGCCTCGGTGCGGTAGAGCACGTTTTTGACCAGCTTCATGCAGGTCACGCGGCCGTTTTGGTCGCCGTGCAATTCCACGGGGGAGACCAGGAAGCGGAAGGTCAGGCGGCGGGATTTGCCGGTCGGCTGGTTGTTGGCGTAGCTCTGGATGATCTCGACTTTGCGCTTCAGGCCGCGGTCGTCGCTGTTTTCCAGGTCGTACCGGCTGAGTTCGTCCAGTTCGGCTTCTTCGGGCGGTACGAGCACATCGCAGTCGGCCAGCTCGCCCATTTCCTTGATTTCGGGCGTGGTGAAGGCGGCCTGCGCCGGTCCGCGGCGTCCCAACACAAACACTTCCTTGACGCGGCTGTGGCGCAGGGCCTCCAGCGCGTAGTCCGCGATGTCGGTGGTTGCCAGCTCTTCGGGGGTGCGGCACAGGATGCGCGCCACGTCCATGGCCACGTTCCCCACGCCGATCACCGCCACCCGCTCCTGGGTCAGGTCGAATGTCAGGTGGCGGTAGTCGGGGTGGCCGTTGTACCAGGCCACGAATTCGGTGGCCGCGTGGCTGCCCTCCAGGTCGATGCCGGGGATGTTGAGCCGTTTGTCGGTCTGCGCGCCGGTGCAGAACACGATCTGGTGGTAGTGTTGTTTGAGTTCCTCCAGGGTGACGTGTTTGCCGAATTCGACGTTGCCGTAGAAGCGGAAGTTGGGTTTGGAGGCGATGCGGTCGTAGGCTTTGGTGACCGATTTGATCTTGGGATGGTCGGGCGCGACGCCGCCGCGCACGAGGCCAAAGGGGGTGGGCAGCCGCTCGAACATGTCGATTTCCACCGACAGCCCTTTTCGCCGCATCAGGCTGTCCGCAGTGTAAAAGGCCGCCGGGCCGGAGCCGATGATCGCCACGCGCAACGGGTTTTGGGGAGTGCCAATGGTCATGGTTTATGCCTCCCCCTCAGCGGTGATCATGGTTTCCAGGGTGTGCACCTGGCCTTTGTACGCGTCTCGTTCGGCCTTGAGCACGTCTCCGATGGTGACGATGCCCACCAGCCTGCCCTGATCCATCACCGGCAGGTGGCGGAAGCGTTTTTCGGTCATGGTGTGCGCCACTGAGTGCAGATCATCTTGCGGCATTCCGACGATCACCTTGCGGGTCATCACCGCGCGGACGGGTTTGGAAAAGTCCGCCTCGTCGCCGGCCGCGTAACGGATCAAATCTCGTTCGGTGATGATGCCGACCAGTTTTTCGTCGTCCAACACCACCAGCCCGCCGATGTTGTTATCCTCCATCAGACGCACCGCGTCTTTGAGGGATTTGTCCGGGCTGATGGTAATGACGGTGCTGCCTTTTTTAGCGAGAATATCGCTGATTTTCATGGGGGTCCTCCTGAGGAGTTCGGGTTTTGCGTTTTAAGTTGGGCGCGTGGTAATTATACCCTCCTCCGAACGTTTCATCCCCTCCACAACAGCGCGATGGCGGCCGCGGTTACCGTCAGATTGTCCACGCCGCGCACCGAGACGGCCTCGACCAGCGCGGTGAGGCCCGCTACCAGGGCTGCGGTACGCACCGCGGTGATGAAGGCCATTTCCGGCGGGCCGGGGGGCAGCCACAGGGCCAGGGCGGTCCACACCCAGGCCGCGGCGAAAAACGTCAGGCTGCCGGCCAGCGTGCGGGTGTGCCCGGCGACGGTGTAGCGTCCCCAGCCCACGGCGCGGCCCACCACCGGCGCCAGCCCGTCCCCCCACGTCAGCGGCATCAGGGCCGCGATCATCAGGCGCGGGCGGTCCCAAAACAGCAGCGCGCACACCCCGGCTGCAAACGGAAAGTACACCGTGCCCAGGTTCGAGCGGTCGGTGCTGGCCATCGCCGCGAAGAAGCCGTACTTCCAATCCAGAAAATTGAGCAGCATGAAGCCCGCACAGGCCGCCACGAACGGCCACGGCGTGCTGAACAGCCACGGCAAGGCCCACATCACCATGCCCACGCCGATATGCACCACCTTGCGGGTGAAATCCGAGGGTAGCCCCCGCCACCGCCGCAGCCCCTCCGCGGCCGCGATCAGCGCGAAAATGTACACCAGTGTGATCACGAAACCGAAAAAGTCGTTCATCCAAACCGTTCCTTTCAGTTCCTTCGACTACGAGCGACCGGAGTTCGGTATGAACTCTCCCCGCCCTCCGCTCAGGATGCAATTACCCAATTACCCAATTACCCAATACCCATCCTTCGACTACAGGCTCACTCCATTCGCCCTCCGCTCAGGATGCAATATCCAATACCCAATTACCCAATTACCCAATTACCCAATTACCCAATACCCATCCTTCGACTACGAGCGAATTCCATTCGCCCTCCGCTCAGGATGCAATTACCCATCCCCCAACCTCCCCACCGCGCGCGCCACCGCCCGCGACGGCCCCGCGTTGGCGGCCAGACGGCGCAAGATGGCGACCGCGCGCGCGGCGTGCTCCTGCGCCCAGGAAGCGGACAGCGCGCGGGTGATCACCCACACGTTCGGGTCGGGTTGCCGCGCCCAATCGTGGAGCAGCCCCAACACGCTTTCCGCGTCCCCGCGCCCGGCCAGCGCGCTCAAGCACTCCACCAGCGCGGCACGCACCGCGCGGCTCTCTTCCCGTTGGAGCGGGGAGAGCAGGGTGTGGATGCTCTCCGGCGAGGGTTGGCAGGCCGGGAAGAGCATCAGGCCGGTGGATTGGAGGCGGGCGGCTTTTTTGCCTGCTGCGGCCAGCCATTTTTCCGCCAGGGGGCGCAGTTTTTCCGGGGAAGCGTGCGCGCTGCTGGCCAGGCTGCGCGCCAGGGTACGGCGTATTTCCGGGTTGGGGTGGCGTGCGGCGGGGGTGAGATCGCCGGGGATGGCGTCCAGCCCTTGCAGGTAGCGCTCGGCCAGGGCGACCGCGGCCAGGCCGCACACCGCCGGGTCCGGGTCGTGCAGCAGGGGGCGCAGGCTTTTGACGGGCAGGCGGGCGAGGGCGCGTCCCAGGGGGAGCAGATCGTCGGGGGGCAGGGCCTCGTCCGGGGTGGCGCGCACCCTGTCGAGGGCCGCGGCCAGCGCGTCCGGGTGCCCGATCCGGGCCGCGGCTTTCAGGTCGGTGAGCAGTTCGCGGAGGCGGGGTTTCATGTTGCTGGATTGATTACCTGGCGAAGAATCCGGCTGGCACGAGCGCGCTGATCGGTGTCTAGCGTAGCCAGGGGAAGATTGAGCTTGTGGGCGATAGCGATGTAAAAAGCATCTGCCCCGCGCACGCCCCAGGCGGCTGCCGCTTCCGTAGCAATTTGAACCACGGCTCGATCCATTTCCACCAGCCGGAGGTCTGGCAGGTTTTTCAGTGAGGTAACGGCCCGCCGCGCCAGACCGGGGCTGGCAGTGTGCCGCGAGATAGCCGCGGCCACTTCGACTACCAACAGCGCGGGGGCCAGGAAGCGAGTCCCGCGGGCACGTTGCGCTTCCAGCCAGTTGCGAGCCGTCTGGTGGAAGACATCCCCGGCCACCAGCCGCGCAACCAGGATGCTGGCATCTACTACGATGTATCCGTTCACTCGCGCGCCTCTTTCAGTGCCTCGATGCTGGTGACGTCTTCGGGCCAGCGAGCGCCGATCTCAGCGGCCAGCCTGTCCAGCGATGCCCAAACCGCCTGGGTATCCTCTTGGGCGGGTCGTTTTACCGGTAGGATCACCGCAACCACGTCCCCCCGGTAGGTAATTTGAATTTCGACTCCTTTTTGGCGCACCTGGCGAATCAAATCGCTGGTGCGTTGTTTGAGTTCGCGGATGCCGACGGTGATCATTGGCAACTCTCCTTGTGTGGGTACAATTGTGTGCACAATGATTATAACAGGTCCCCACCTACCCCCAACCCCCTCAGTGCGCTCACAACTTGCTCCCGGCTCTGGAAATGGATGGCGTGCATGCCCACTTCCCGCGCCGCGGCCACGTTGGACGCGAAATCGTCGATGAACACAGCCTCCTCGGGCGCGGCCCCCACGCGTCGCAGCGCGATGTGATAGATGGCCGCCTCCGGTTTGGTCACGCCCTCCTCCGCGGAGACGATGATGTGGTCGAACGCGTCCGCGATGCGCCAGTAGTGCTTCAGCCCGCCGCGCAGATCGTCGCCCATGTTGCTCAGGATGGCGGTGGTGTAGCGCGGTTGGAGAGCGCGGATGATCGCCACCAACTGGCGGTCGAGCACGTCGCCGCCGAAGAAAGCCCGCCGGAACGCTTCCACCTCGTCCGCATCCAGCCCCAGCAGCTTGCGCACGTTTTCCCAGTGCTGGGGGGTGGTGATCTGGCCGAGCTGCCAGGCGCGGCCGGAGTGGCCGCTGAACACGATCTCCTCGAGCTGCTGCACGCTTTTGCCCAACGAGGCGGCCAGCGCGGCGCGCGGCGCGCGGTCCTCGGTGCGCACCAGCACCCCGCCGAAGTCGAAAATGATTGCCTGGATGGTCATGGGGATGGGGGATAGGGAGTGGGGATAGGGATAGGGAGTGGGGATAGGGATAGGGAGTGGATATTGGGGATTGCATCCTGAGCGGAGGGCGAATGGAATTCGCTCGTAGTCGAAGGATGGGGATAGGGATAGGGATAGGGATAGGGAGTGGGGATAGGGAGTGGGGATAGGGATAGGGATAGGGATAGGGAGTGGGTAATAGAGTTAGTTCGTACCGAACTCCGGCTGCTCGTGGTCGAAGGATGGGGAATGGGGTTCTGAGTATGTATTTCT
>JALUWE010000531.1 GCA_027019845.1 Anaerolineales bacterium
ACCGGCGGACAAAATCGATCTGGCCTTGCGTCTGGAGGCCGACCGCATGGTCAACAGCCTGTTCAAGCCCGAGGATGTGGAATCCGAGCGCACGGTGATCATCTCAGAACGGCGGGGCAGCGAAAACAGCCCGTTTTTCCGCCTCGCCGAGGCAGTACAGGCCGCCGCTTTTCGCGTCCATCCCTATCGCCACGAGGTCATCGGCGATATGGCCGACCTGCAAACCATCCAGCGTGATGACCTGTACCGGCACTACCGCCAGTATTACCTCCCCAATAACGCGGTAGTGAGTGTGGCGGGCGATTTCGATACCCAGGCCATGTTGACTCGCATTCGTGAGGTGTATGAACCCATTCCTCCCGGGCCGCCCCCTGCCTCTCAGACACGAACAGAGCCGCCCCAAACCGAGGAGCGGCGATTGACTGTTGAAGGGCCGGGGGAGACCGCCTTCTTCCAGGTAGCTTACCACGTCACGGCAGCCACCCACCCCGATTTCATCCCGTTGAACGTCCTCATCAGCCTGCTGACCGGGGCCAGCAACTTGAGTTCTTTTGGCAGCGGACTTTCCAACACAACCTCCCGCCTGTACCGGGCATTGGTGCAAAAAGAGCTGGCGGTGGCTGTCTCCGGCGGGATGCAGGCGACCATCGATCCGTTTCTGTACACCATTGTGGTGGTACTCCACCCCCAACGCGCGGTGCGCGAAGCAGTCGCAGCCCTGGACGCGGAAATCGAGCGGTTGCAGGAGTCGCCGCCTCCGGAATCGGACCTGGCCCGGGCGGTCAAACAGGCGCGCGCCCTGTTCGCCTACGGCAGCGAGAGCATCACCAACCAGGCCATGTGGTTGGGGCTGACCGAAATGTTCGCCAGTTACGATTGGTTCCTCACCTATCTCGACCGCCTGGAAGCCGTCACCCCCGCGGATGTGCAACGCGTCGCGCAGCGATATTTGCGCCCCACAAACCGCGTCTTGGGCGAATATGTGCCGCTGGGGGAACAGTAGTTCAGTGTTCAGTATTCAGTGTTCAGTATTCAGTGTTCAGTATTCAGTGTTCAGTATTCAGTATTCAGTATTCAGTGGTCAGTGTTCAGTGGGCAGTAGCGGCCCTCTCCATTCACCATTCACAGTGACCCCTTCCTCACCCTCATGCCCGACCCTGTCTCCTCCCTCCCCGGCGCGGACGACATCACGGAAGTGACGCTTCCCAACGGGATCACCATCCTCACCCGCCCGAATTTCAACAGCCCCTCGGTGGTCATCAACGCCTACCTGCACGCGGGCAGCATCTTCGACCCGGACGATAAGCTGGGCCTGGCAAACTTCACCGTCGCCGCGCTGATGCACGGCACCCGGCAGCGCAGCCATCTGGAGATTTACGAAGCCCTGGAAGCGGTGGGCGCAAGTCTGGGGTTCGACGCCGCCATTCACATCGTCGGTTTCAACGGCAAGGCCCTGGCTGAAGACCTGGATTTGCTGCTCGAGCTGGCCTCCGAATGTTTGCGTGAACCCGATTTCCCGGAAGATGAAATCGAGCGTATCCGCGCCCGGATTCTGACCGGTCTTGCACTACGAGCGCAGAACCCGGAATCCATGGCCTCCTTGACCTTCGATCAAATCGTCTACCGCGGCCACCCGTACAGCCGCCCCGAAGACGGCCACCCGGATACCGTTCGGAACATCAGCCGCGAGGACATGCGCGCCTTTCACCGCCGGTTTTTCGGGCCGCGTGGCATGGTGGTGGTTGTGGTTGGCGGCGTAGAGCCTGCGCAGGCAATCGAAAAAGTCAGCCGTGTGTTTGGCGACTGGCAGAATTCCGGCCAGCCCGAAATGGCAACCCTGCCTCCATTGCGCCCGTTGGATGGCAACTTGCACCGGCAGGCTTTCATCCCTGGCACAAGCCAGTCCAGCATCGTGATGGGCGTGGCAGGGCCGCCGCGCAACGCGCCGGGATTCCTGGCCGCCTCGCTGGGCAACAATGTGCTGGGGCAATTCGGTATGTACGGGCGCATCGGGGAGGCGGTGCGCGAAAAATCCGGCCTGGCTTATTACGCCTACAGCAGCCTGAGTGGCGGGGTGGGCCCCGGGCCGTGGTACTTCGTCGCCGGGGTGGCCCCAGACAACGTCGAACGGACTATCGACCTGATCCGCGGGGAAATCGAGCGTTTCATCCGGCAGGGCATCAGTGAAGAAGAGCTGGCCGACAGCAAAGCGAACTACATCGGGCGGCTGCCGCTCTCGCTCGAATCCAATGCGGGCGTTTCTGCCGCGCTAATCAGCCTCAAACGATACGGCCTGGGGCTGGATTACTACCGCACCTATGCGGATCGAGTCAACGCGGTCACCCGCGAAGAGATTCTCGAAGTTGCCCGGCAATACCTGGACCCCGAAAAACTGGCAATTGCAGTTGCCGGCCCAAAATAGGCTTTCCGACTTCCATGCTGCTGCGCACCGGCATCGACCTGATCGAAATCGCCCGCCTGCAAGAGGCCATCGAACAGCACGGCGACCGCTTCCTGCGCCGCGTCTTCACCGAGCGGGAGATCGAGGAAGCAGGCCATCTGATGGCATCCCTGGCCGCGCGCTGGGCCGCCAAAGAAGCGGTTTCCAAAGCCTTTGGTACCGGAATCGGGGAGGTGTCCTGGAAAGAGATCGAAATCCTGCGCGGCCCCCGCCGCGAACCCATTCTCCACCTGCACGGCAACGCCAAAACCCTGGCCCAGCAACAGGGGCTAACCACCTGGTCGATCAGCCTGAGCCACACCAAAACCTACGCCACCGCCCTGGTCGTCGCCATTGGTGAAACATGAGCAGGGTTAGGTTGCCAGGGGCTTCTCAAAGATTGGTTTATAATAGGGGGGTACGTGGAGTAACGGATATGGAAGAAATGATAAGCCAGGAAGAGTTGCTCAAGCGAGTGAAATCTGCTGTGCAGGCATTGGAACCAGAAGCTGAAGTGATTCTGTATGGTTCTCGTGCCAGAGGAACAGCGCGGGTGGATTCAGATTGGGATTTTCTCATTTTGTTGCCTGAGCCGGTAGACAAGGTATTGGAGATGCAGATTAAAGATTGTTTGTACGACATCGAGTTGGAAACAGATACGGTGTTGAGCAGCATCATTCGCGGCAAACAGGAGTGGTTGTCCAGGCGGTATGAAGTCATCCCATTGCGACAAGAGATAGAGAGAGATGGGATGGTCGTATGAGAGAAGAAGAACTTCAAGCGTTAGTTACCTACCGTTTGCAGCGTGCGGAAGAGACATTAGAAGAAGCGCGGGTGATGCAACGTATTGGGCATTGGAATGCGTGTGCGAATCGTTTGTACTATGCGGCGTTCTATGCAGTATCGGCCTTATTGGTGAAGAGCGGGCATAGAGCAACGAGGCACAGTGGTATTAAGGCGTTGTTCAATCGGCATTATGTTAAGACGGGGGTTGTAGCGAAAGAGAAAGGCAGGCTCTACAATCGGCTGTTTGATTTGCGACAAGAAGGTGACTATATTGATTTTGTATCCCTGGATGGAGAGACTGTAGAGCCGCTTGTGAGCGCCACAGCGGATTTTATCGAGACGATTCGGTTGTTGAGTTAGGGGCGAAGGGGCAACCTAACCCTGCATTCACCCGACCCACCTTCGGCGGTAGGTCAGCGGCGCGAACTTTGCCCGTCGTGGTATTGGTCAAAGTTTCTCGGATTGCCAGAGTTGGCGGGCGGGTGATGCTCACGTTCGCGATAAAAGTTGACGCGCAGCCCCCGACCTGATATGCAGAAATTCTGGATTTCAGATATTCCGTAGAATGGAGCAAGCCATGAACAAACTCCTCAAACGCATCCTCTTTGGACTCTTCGGCATCCTGATAGTGCTCGTCGTGGCGGCCGCGATAGCCGTGCCGATCCTGACCCGCCGATCATTCCCGCAGACCAGCGGCGAGGTCCAACTCCCAGGCCTGGACGGGCCGGTGGACGTGTACCGCGACGAGTTCGGCATCCCGCACATTTACGCCACCACGCCCCACGACCTGTTCATGGCACAGGGCTACGTCCAGGCGCAAGACCGCTTTTGGCAGATGGACATGTGGCGCCATCAGGCCACCGGACGCCTCTCCGAGTTGCTGGGCGAAAACACCCTGGAGGTGGACAAATACCTGCAAACCCTGGGGTGGGAGCGAGTGGCGCAACAAGAGTTGGAGCAAATGGACGCCGAATCGCTCGCTATTCTGGAGGCCTTCTCCGAAGGGGTGAACGCTTATCTGGCCACGCGCAGCGGCAGCCAGCTCAGCCTGGAATACGTTTTCCTGGGCCTGATCAACCCCGGTTACCAGCCGAAACCCTGGACTCCGATCCACTCGCTGGCCTGGGCCAAGGCGATGGCCTGGGACCTGCGCGGCAATATGGGTACGGAGATCGACCGCGCCATGCTGCTGGCGACCCTGACCCCCGACCAGCTCGCGCAACTCTACCTGCCTTACGATTTCGACAACCGCCCGGTGATCGTCAACCAGGCCGGGCGGAGCGCGCCCCCCGGGCAGTCCACCGCGGGGTACGCGCCCCTGATCGGGGAACTGTTCCCCGCGTGGGAGGGCATCCGCCAACAGTTCGCGGCCCTGGACGGGCTGCGGGGCGGCGGTTTCGAGGGCATCGGCTCGAACAACTGGGTGATCTCCGGGGAGTTGACCGACACCGGAATGCCCTACCTGGCCAACGACCCCCATCTGGCCGCGCAAATCCCCTCCATCTGGTACCAGGTCGGGCTGCACTGTGTGCCCAAGAGCGAGGCCTGCCCCTACAACGTGACCGGTTTCGGCTTCTCCTCCGTGCCGGGTGTGATCATCGGCCACAACGACCGCATTGCCTGGGGGATGACCAACGTCGGGCCGGATGTGATGGACCTGTACATCGAGAAGATCAACCCCGACAACCCCAACCAATACGAGGTCAACGGCGAGTGGGTGGACATGGAACTGGTGCCGGTGACGATCAACGTGGCGGGCGGGGAGCCGGTCGAGATCACCGTGCGCTACACGCGCAACGGCCCGATCTTGACCGATGTCTCGCTGGAAGACTTTGCGCAGCAGGCGGGCATCGACCTGCCCGAAAACTTCGCCATCGCGCTGCGCTGGACCGCGCTGGAGCCGAACTTCACCTTCCGCGCTATCTGGAAAATGAACCGCGCCCAGAACTGGGAGGAATTCCGCGCGGCAGCGCGCGATTTCGCGGTACCGGCACAAAACCTGGTCTATGCCGACGTGGAGGGCAACATCGGCTACCAGATGCCCGGCACCATCCCGATCCGCAATCCCGGCCACGACGGGATGCTGCCTGTCCCCGGTTGGACCGACGAATTCCAATGGCAGGGGTTCATCCCCTTCGATGAATTGCCCTTCGCCTTCAACCCGCCCGAGGGCTACATCGTGACCGCCAACAACGCGGTGGTCGGGCCAGAATATCCGTACGCCATCTCGCTGCAATGGGACCAGGGCTACCGCGCGCAAGCCATCGTGGACATGATCGAAAACGCGCCCGGTAAGATCGACATCCCCTACCTCCAGAAAATGCAAGGCGACAATCGCGACATCAACGCCGAGCGGCTGGTGCCCGTTCTGATGCAGGTGCCGCTGGCGGACGAAAAGCTGATCGAACGCCGCGCGCTGCTGGCGGACTGGGATTTTCAGGCACACATGGACTCCGCGCCGGCCGCGCTCTTTCAAGTGTTCTGGAAAAACCTGCTCGCTCTGACTTTTCGCGACGATTTACCCGAGTTTTTCTGGCCCGGCGGTAACAGCGGCTGGATTCGTGTGGTGGGTGCGATGATCGAGCAACCCGATCATCCCTGGTGGGACGACAAAAACACCCCCGAAGTGGAAGACCGCGACCGCACCTTTGCCCTGGCTTTCGAGGCCGCGGTCGCCGAGCTGGAGGGTTTGTTGGGGCGCAATCCTGAAAAGTGGACCTGGGGCGATCTGCACACCCTGACGCTGGAACACGGCGTGATGAGCAACTTCCCCCTGATCGGGAGTCTGTTCAACGCAGGGCCGTTCCGCACTTCCGGCGGCAGCAGCATCGTCAACGCGACCGGCTGGAGCGCGCGGCAGGATACGGACACCTACGCGGTGCGCTCGCTGCCTTCCATGCGCATGATTGTGGATTTCAGCAATCTGGAAAACTCGCTGGCGATCCACACGACTGGCCAGTCCGGGCACGCGGGCAACCCCCATTACGTTGACATGACCGACCCGTGGCGGCTGATCGAGTATGCCCCCATGCTGTGGGAACGTGAGGCGGTCGAGGCCGCGGCGGAGAGCGTTTTGCGGCTGACACCTTAGCCACCTGACAGTACTTACGCAGTTGGGAAGTATGAGCACCTGTCATTCTGAGAGAGCGGGGCCTCTCCTGTCATTCTGAGGGAGTGTAGCGACCGAAGAATC
>JALUWE010000532.1 GCA_027019845.1 Anaerolineales bacterium
GACCTGGAGCGCGAGGCGTTCCTGTCCCTGTGCGGCGAGGAGAAAACCCAGCAGCGCATGTGGCACACCCTGCAAACCGGCAAGCCTTTGAGGAATTAACAGGCGTTACGCACTTGAAAAGTCGTACCCAGACCTCACAGGTCTCAAGGATATGGAGATACGCGGATGCAATCGACTTTGGGTAAAATCTTCCTGCATCGTGTGGTAGTAGACCTGTGAGGTCTCAAATGGAGAATGAGATGAACGAATTACCTGCACATCGAGACCCCGTGGTGGTGATGGCCGTGCGCACCGCGGTCGGGAAGGCCAAACGCGGCAGCCTGGCGACGGTCAACCCCACCGACATGGGGGCCGCGGTGATCAAAGAGATTCTGCGCCGCGTGCCCGAGCTGGACCCCGCGGCGATTGACGATGTGATCATCGGCTGCGCCATGCCGGAGGGCGAACAAGGCCTGAACATGGGGCGGCAGATCGCGCTGCGCGCCGGCCTGCCCGTCAGCGTCCCCGCCGAGACGGTCAACCGCTTCTGCTCTTCGGGGCTGCAAACCATCGCGGACGCAGCCACCAAAATCATGGCCGGGATGCTGGATGTCGCCATCGCCGGGGGGGTGGAATCCATGAGCCAGGTGCCCATGACCGGCTTCAAGTTCGCGCCCAACCCCGGGCTGGCGGCCAACGCCTGGGAAGTGTACATGAACATGGGCCTGACCGCGGAACGCGTCGCCGAGGAATTCAATGTCACCCGCCAGGATCAGGACGAGTTCGGCTACCGCAGCCACCAACGCGCCGCGGCGGCCATCCAGAACGGCCTGTTCAAAGAGGAGATCGTGCCCCTGGAAGTGACCGTGACCGAGATGGGGCCGGATGGCAAGCCCGCCAGCCGCACATTTACCTTCGACACCGACGAGGGCGTGCGTTTCGACACCACCCTGGAGGCTATGGCCCGGCTGCGCCCGGTCTTCAAGGAGGGCGGCACAGTGACCGCGGGCAACGCCTCCCAGATGTCGGACGGCGCGGCCGCCGCGCTGGTGATGTCGCGGGCCAGGGCCGAGGAACTGGGGCTGAAGCCGATGGCGCGCTTCTTGTCGTTCGCGGTGGGGGGCGTCCCGCCCGAGATCATGGGCATCGGCCCGGTCGAGGCGGTACCTAAAGCCCTGAAACGCGCCGGCCTGAAGCTCGAAGACATGGATGTGATCGAGTTGAACGAGGCCTTCGCGGCCCAGGCCGTGGCCGTCATCCGCTCGCTGGGCATGGACCTCGACAAGGTGAACGTCAACGGCGGCGCGATTGCCCTCGGACACCCCCTCGGATGCACCGGCGCCAAGCTGACCACCCAACTCCTCTACGAGATGAAACGCCGCGGTTCCAAATACGGCATGGTCACCATGTGCATCGGCGGCGGCATGGGCGCGGCCGGTATCTTCGAAAACCTATCCTGATGCACGATCACCCCCAAAGGAGCACACGATGAGCGATTTAACCATCCAACAAGTCATGGAAAACACCCCCAAAGTCTTCCAACCTGCCGCGGCGGAGGGGGTCAACGCGGTGGTGCAGTTCCACTTCACCGGTGCAGAGGCAAGCGACTGGGTGTTGACCATCGCGGAGGGGCAGTGTACCACCCAGCCGGGCCAGCACGACTCCCCCACCATGACCATGACCATCGACAGCCAGGATTACCTGGACATCATCTCAGGCAAGCTGAATGCCATGAGTGCCTTCATGCAGGGCAAGGTGAAGGTAAAAGGGGATATGGGGCTGGCGATGAAGTTCCCGACGTTTTTCAAGATGTCGGGGTAAACAGGGGAAAAAGCGTTGCAAGCCACGGAAGCTGCCGGCCCGGTGCGGCGGTTTCGGTGGCTTTTTGATTCGAAATTCCGTGGTAAAATCCCCGGCATTGCCTTCGTAAGTGGTCACGCGGTAAGTGATGGGTACACGTCATTGCGAGCGCCTGCGTAAGCTCCCAGAATAACGTCCCCTGTCATCTGAGGACACGAAATGCCCAAAGAATCCGGAGGGCAGCCTGTCATGTCATTCTGAGGGAGCGCAGCGACCGAAGAATCCGGAGCGCAGCGACCGAAGAATCCGGAGCGCAGCGACCGAAGAATCCGGAGCGCAGCGACCGTCGGGGCGACCGGCCGGTCGCCCCGACCACCAATGGCCACGCGCCGAACAACCATCCCCCGTCCCCGGTCCCCGGTCGAATGACACAAGCAACAGCAGACATGAAGTGCTTAAGTCCTGTTATCAATTTTTTTACACAAGGAGGCTTCCTGTAATGAAGAGAACACCCCCCCTCATCCTGACCCTGGGGCTGATGCTGGTCGCCCTGTTCGCGTTGGGCGGCTGCCAGACCGCGCCGGCCGCGCCACCCACCAGCACACCGGCCCCAACCCAGGCCCCGACCGACGTTCCCCCCACTGCCGAGCCAACCCAGGCCCCGCCGGAACCCACCACCGCGCCGGCCGAAGAACCCACTACCGCGCCCACCGAAGAACCGACCGAAGAGCCGACCGAAGAGCCGGTAATGGCGCCCCCCGAGGCAGCCGTCACCGAAATCGCGCTCGCCGGCCCGATCACCGAACGGGACGCGGAAATCTCCGGCATGGCCTGGTACGACGACTACCTGATCCTGCTGCCCCAGTATCCCAACTACACCACCGACTATGAAGGCGACGGCTTCGTGTTCGCCATCCCCAAAGATGCGATTACGCTCTATCTGGACGGCATCGATACCACCCCCATCGAGCCGCTGCAAATCCCCTTCAGCGCGCCCGGCCTGCAAGAGAGCATCGAGGGCTTCGAGGGCTACGAATCCATCGCCTTTGACGGCGAAACGGTCTACCTGACCGTCGAAGCCGAAACGGACAATGGTATGCTCGCTTACATCGTCTCCGGCACCATCGCCGAAGACCTGAGCGGCATGGTGATCGATACCGAGAACCTGACCGAGATCGCGCCCCAGACCGGGATCGGCAACATGTCCGATGAAACCCTGATCGTGGCGGGCGATTCCCTCATCACCCTCTACGAAGCCAACGGCGCGGGCGTCAACCCCGATCCGGTCGCCCACGTCTTTGGCCCTGATCTCACCCCGGCGGGTGAAATCCCCTTCACCAACATCGAATACCGCATCACCGACGCCACCGCGCTGGACGCGTATGGCCGCTTCTGGGCCATCAACTACCTGTTCCCCGGCGACGAAGAGCTGCTCACCGACAGCGACCCCCTGGCCGAAACCTACGGCGAAGGCGAAACCCACGCCATGTACGATCAGGTCGAGCGGCTGGTGCAGTTCCAGTACACCCCCGAGGGCATCACCATGACCGCCGCGCCGCCCATCCAGCTTTCCCTGGTGGACGCGGAGACCGCGCGCAACTGGGAAGGCCTGGTGCGCCTCGGCGCGCGCGGCTTCCTGCTGGCCACCGACAAATGGCCGACCACCATCCTGGGCTTCGTCCCGGCCCCGCAGGCCGCGGCGCCCGAAACCGGCACCGTCTCCTTCAGCCTGGAGGGCAACCTGGCCGACCGCAACGCGGAGATCTCCGGCATGGCCTGGTACGGCGACTACCTGATCCTGCTGCCCCAATACCCCAACTACACCACCGACTATGAAGGCGACGGCTTCGTGTTCGCCATCCCCAAAGAGGACATCCTGGCCTATCTGAACGGCGAAGCGCCCAGCCCCACGCCCATCGAAGTGCCCTTCTCCGCGCCCGGCTTGCAGGAGAGCATCGAAGGCTTCGAGGGCTACGAGGCCATCGCCTTCAACGGCGACACCGTTTACCTGACCGTCGAGGCCGAACCGGACGGGATGCTGGGCTACCTGGTCTCCGGCACGATGGCGCCTGATTTGAGCGGCATGGTGATCGACACCAGCACCCTGGCTGTGATCGAACCCCAATCGGATGTGGGTAACATGTCCTATGAAAGTCTGCTGGTTGCGGGCGATTCCCTCGTCACCATTTACGAGGCCAACGGCGTGGGCGTCAACCCCGATCCGGTCGCCTACGTCTTTGGCCCTGATCTGGCCCCGGCGGGTGAAATCCCTCTCGCCAACATCGAATACCGCATCACCGACGCCACCGCGCCGGACGCGGAGGGCAAATTCTGGGCGATCAACTACTTCTTCCCCGGCGATACCGAGTTGCTGCCGGAGCGCGATCCGCTGGCCGAGCAGTTTGGCCGCGGCGCGACCCACGACGTGTTCCCCCATGTCGAACGCCTGGTGCAATTCCAGTACACCGAAGACGGCATCTCGCTGACCGAGACGCCGCCCATCCAGCTGGTCCTGGTCGAAGGCTCAGCCCGCAACTGGGAAGGGCTGGTCAGGCTGGACGACCTGGGTTTCCTGATCGTCACCGACAAGTGGCCGACCACCATCCTGGCTTTCGTGCCGCTGCCGTAAGCTCCCCCTCGGGTGCGACGCACGCTGCTTGCCAGGTGCGTCGCACCTGACTGAGGGGGAAGTCAACTGCCCGCTGCTGCCATGAAGTGCAAAATCGCACGCGCCAGCAGGGCGTCGTCGCGGGCGCGGTGCGAGTTGGGGAGGGGGATGCCGCACTGCCGCCCGGCACGCTCCAGTGTTTGCCATTTGTAGCTGCCGTAGCGCGGGTTCCACTGCCCGTAAAAGCGGGCGTACAACTTCATGATACAAAAAACCTGCTTGTGGGGCGCGCGCCAGCGGATGCCGTATTTGCGGTTGGATTGCGCCAACATACGCAGATCGAAATCCGCGTTGTAGATGCCGGTGTGCCTATCCGCCAGAATAGCCCCCACCTGGGGCCAGATTTCCTGCCAGGTGGGGGCGTTGGCGACCATTTGATCGGTGATGCCGTGGACGCGGGATGCGCCGGGCGGGATGCGGATGGTGGGTTTGACCAATGTGTCGATCAAAACCGCGCCATCGTGGTCCACAATGCAAATATCTACGATTTCGTCCCGGCGGTCCGTGCCTGTGGTTTCGGTATCCAGATAGACCGGCCTGCGCTCGATCTTTGCCTGGGCCTCCAGGATGGCCGCCTGGCGGTCGCGGGTCGATCTCATCGGGTCAACTCGAGGGTGAGATTTATCTGGTCCGGGTCCCCGGCTTCGAAGAGCAGGAAGCCGCGCGTAGGCTGGTAGCCCTCTTTTCCGGCAATGCCGGGATACTCGATGCCGCGTTCGAGCGGTCGTGAGAGGGAGAAAAATCCGTTGGCGTCGGCCTCGGCATAGACGTAGATGTCCGCGTCGGTGCCGTTATCCAGCCAGGCGTCGATGTCCACGCCGGGGTTCAGGATCACGATCACCGCGCCGGGGATGCCTTTGCCGGTGTCTGCGTCCAGAATCTGGCCGCTGACCTGAACGGCCCCGCCGGCGGTGACTGGCTGTCCGGCAGCGCCGCCCACGAACGTGGTTGCCTCGGCGATCAGAGGCAACTCTTCCCCCGCGTAGAGCAGGATGGTGTATTCCCCGTCGGGCAGTGCCTCCCCGCCGTTATGGATGAAGAAAGCGAAGCAATTGTCGTTGCTGCCGCCGTCCCAGGCAAACTGTTCCTGTACCACCACCTCGCCATCCAGCAGCCAATACATGGCAAAAGGCTGGCCGTCGGTCATGCCCGTGAAGTCGAAAACCGCGGAGATTTGGGTCACCCCTGAGGGGAACGACTGGACGGGTGCGACGGGGCAGCCTTCGTCGGTGAATTCTTCGGACCAGGCCACCAGGTTGAAGCGTTCTGCGCCGGTGCCGGCGGCGCCCCCTGCCGCGCCAGCCTGGTAGGGGCTTTCGTAGGCCACGCCGGTTTGTGCGGCGCGGATGAGGGGTTTGGCCAGGTTGATGGGCCGCAAGGCGTTGATGAAGCCGCCGATGGGGATGCAGGTGTCATTCTGATCCAGCCTGCCGTCGCCGTTGGTGTCCTGCACCACGCGGCAGTCTGCGATGGAGGTATCGCCGCCTGCGCCGCCGCGGGTGGGCACGCCGATGATCTGGCCGAGGTCGTTTGCGCCCAGGCCGCCGGAGTTGCCGCCCGCGATGGTGGCGTCGGTTTTGATCCAGGCGCGGTCGCCGATGGCTTCTTGCGACGAAAAGCCGGAGACATTGCCGCTGGTGAACGTGATGGTATCACCGCCGATGCCGGGAAAGCCGAAGATGTTGATCGTGTCGCCCAGGTGTAGCTGATCGGAGTCGCCTATCTCCACATAGTCGAAGTTCAGGCTGGAGGGGTTGACACGCGCGCCGTCCAGGGTGGCGGTGATTTGGATGACTGCCAGGTCGAGGAAGCCGTCCACCGCGCGCAGTTCTGCGATGTAGGTGGGCACGGGAGGCCGGTCTTCGCGTTCGTTGAGCGCGATGACCAGCGCGTCGGGTTCGTCCTGGGGGAATCCCTGCGCGGCTGGGCTGGCAACGTGCGCGTTGGTCAGGATCAGGCCATCGG
>JALUWE010000533.1 GCA_027019845.1 Anaerolineales bacterium
GGTCGCTGCGCTCCCTCAGAATGACAGGAGGGGGTGCGCTTTTGCGATCTGTGTAAGCTCTGTAAGTAAAAGACGAATGTTAACGAACCTGCCCCGCCATCACTTACTCCGTGACCACTACCGCAATCTATTTTGGGTAAAATCTTCTTGCATCGTGTGGTAGTAGACCTGTGAGGTCTCAACTGCGTAAGTGCTGTCATTGTGAAGCCCCGCCCACTGCCCACTGACCACTGAATACTGACCACTGAACACTGAACACTGAATCAGACGCCGAGATACTGCTGCATCACCTCCTGATTGGCGCGCAGACTGTCCGGCGTGCCCTCGAACACGATGCGCCCCTTGTTCATCACGTAGACGCGGTCGGCCAGCTCGAGTGCCAGGGTCAGGTTTTGTTCGACCAGCAGGATCGAAAGCCCCTGTTCGCGCAGTGCGGCGATGATGCGTTTGATCTCGGCAACGATCAGGGGGGCCAGCCCTTCGGAGGGTTCGTCCAGCAACAGCAGTTCGGGGTTGGTCATCAGCGCGCGGGCGATGGCGAGCATTTGTTGTTCGCCGCCGCTGAGCTGCCCGCCTTTGTGTCGCAGCCTGTTGGCCAACGGGGGGAACGCGCCCAGCACACGTTCCAGTGTCCAGCCGCCTTTGCTGGCGTTGCGGGCTGCCAGGGTGATGTTTTCGCGCACCGAAAGGGTGGGAAAGATGGCGCGGCCCTGTGGCACGATTGCCACTCCCTGTTGTGCGATGTAATGGGATGGCTGGCGGGTGATCTCTTCGCCGCGCAGCAGAATGCGCCCGGCGCGCGGCGGGGTGAACCCGATGATGGACTTGATCGTCGTGGTTTTGCCAACGCCGTTGCGGCCCAAGAGCGTGACGGTTTCACCCTCTCCTACTTCCAGAGAGACGCCCTGCAATATGTGGCTGTCGCCGTAATAGGTGTGAATTTCTTCGAGTTGGAGCATCGCGGCAGCCTGTCAGCCTCCCAAATAGATTTCCTGGACGCGCGGGTCGGCGCGCACCTCGCGGGGGATGCCCTCGCTGATCACCTGGCCATAGTGCAGCACTGTGATGCGGTCGGCCAGGCTGAAGACCACGTCCATGTCGTGTTCTACGATCAACATGGTCAACGAACGCGGCAAGGACTCGATGAAGCGGGTCATTTCCAGGGTCTCGGCAGGGGACATGCCTGCGGTCGGCTCGTCCAGCAGCAGCACGTTGGGCCGGGTGGCGAGGGCCAGCGCGATCTCCAGTGCGCGCTGCTGGCCGTAGGCCAGCGCGCTGGCGGTGCGGTCGGCCTGATCGAGCAGTCCCAATTGTTGTAACAGGTCGCGGGTTTCTTCGTTCACTTGTGTAAAGCTGGCCGCCCTTTTGAACAGTTGGGGCGCCACTTTGTGTCGGTGTTGCACGGCCAGGCGCACGTTCTCGAACACGGTCAATCCCAGGAACAGGTTGTTGCGTTGGAAGGTGTGCCCCAGACCCAGGTTGGCGCGCTCGTGTACCGGCAGCGCGGTGATGTCGCGGTCATCCAGGTAGACCCGCCCCTCCGTCGGTGGCAACTCGCCGCTGATCAGGTTGAAGAGCGTGGACTTCCCCGCGCCGTTCGGCCCGATGATGGCGCGGCGCTCACCGGACTCGACGGTGAAAGACACCCCCGCCAACGCGGCCACCCCCCCAAAATGTTTCCGCAATCCCTCCACGCGCAAATGGCTCATTCCCCCTCCTTCCGCCGCGCCCGTAACAGGCCAATGATGCCTTGGGGTGCGAACAGCACGAACAAAATGAATACCAGCCCCATCACGGTTTGCCAGCGGTCGGTGTACGAGCTGGCAAAATTGGGCAGCAGGCGCATCAGGGCCGCGCCCAGAATGGGGCCGTTGAGCGTGCCCGCGCCGCCGATGATTACCATAATCAGCACCTGCCCCGAGGTGGTCCAATACAAATTCTCCGGCGCGGCGTGCCAGAAGAAGTGCGCCAGCAGCAAACCCGCCAGGCCCGCGAACGCGCCGGAAATCACGAATGCGCCCATTTTGTAGCGGAAGGTGTTGTATCCCAGGGCCAACATGCGCTGTTCGTTTTCGCGGATGCCGCGCAAGGCCCAGCCGAAGGGGCTGTCCGCGATGCGGCGCAGCAGCCACCAGGAGGCCAGGAACAGCGCCAGCACCAGGTAGTAAAACCCCTCGCGCGATGCGATGGTGACGGCCAACGGGCCGATGCCGATGACGGGCCGCGGCACGCCCACCAGCCCGTCCGACCCGCCGGTAACGCTCGACCAGCGGATGGCGATGCTGAACAGCATCTGCGCCGCGGCCAGCGTGATCATCAGAAAGTAAATGCCGCTCGTGCGCAACGCGAACAGACCGATCAGCATGGCGACCAAAGCAGTGCCAAGCATGACCGCTGGTAGCGTGATCAACAGGTTGTCGGTGATTCCCCACGCCAGCTCGCTGGTGCTGGTCAGATAGGCCAGCAGGTAAGCCCCCAAGCCGAAAAAGGCCGCGTGCCCGAAAGAGGACAACCCGGTGTAGCCCAGCAGCAAATCCAGGCTCATGGCGAAGATGGCAAACACCAACACCTCGATAGCCAGGCTGAGCCAATAACTGCGCACCACATAGGGGTAGGCCAGTGTCAGGATCACCAAGACCGCCAGCACCGCTTTACGGTGGCGCAGCGACCACTCCCGGAAGGTGTGTAACACATTGCCCATCGCAGCCATCGGTCAGGTTCCCTTTAATCCGGCCAGCCCCGAGGGGCGAATCAACAGGATCACGGCCATGACTGCAAAAATAAAGAACAGCGCGAACTGCGGCCACAAGGCCTTGCCGAACGTGTCGGCCATGCCGATCAGCAGGCTGCCCAGAAACGCGCCTTTGAGGGTGCCCAACCCGCCTACCACCACCACGACCAGCGTGAGGATCAAAATCTCGAAGTCCAGCCCCGGATACAGGTTGAGCACCGGCGCGCCGATCACACCGGCCAGCGCGGCCAGTGCGGTGCCCAACGCGAACACGCCTGCGAACACCAGTTGTATGTTGATCCCCAATCCGCTGACCATTTGCGCATCGGAGACGCCGGCGCGGATGATGGCGCCCAGCCGGGTGCGCCCGATCAGCAGCCACAACGCAAGCGCGAGCAGCAAACCGAAGCCGATCAGGGAAAGGCGATAGAGGGGAAATTGAATGTCGAACACCGCTACCTGGCCTGCCAGTTGGGGAGGGGGGTCCACCGATTCCACATAGGCCCCCCAGTTCCAGCGAATCAGGTCCGCGGCGATCAACGCCAGGCCAAAGGTCAACAACACCTGATCGAGGTGGCGGTGCGCGCCGTACATCCGGCGCAGCAGAAAATACTCGATCAGCAGCCCCAACCCGGCCACCAGCAGCGGGGCCAGGAATAATGACAGCCAGAAATTCTCGAATTGCCGCACCATCGACAGGCCGATGTAGCCGCCCAGCAAATAGAACGCGCCGTGCGACAGGTTGATCACGTTCATTTGCCCGAAAATCAGCGATAAGCCGGCGGCCATTACGAACAGCAACATGCTGAACACCAGGCCGTTGAGGAATTGGATGATGAAGGTTTCCATGGGGTGCAAACAGCAGCAAGACTTCGGAAGCCGTTCAGGCTTCCGAAGTCTGCATGTGTTTCAAGGAGTCTGGTCGGGTTTAGCCAAGTGAATCGTCGCCGGGATCGGTGATTTCGCCCAGGTCTTCGATGACTACGTTGTGCAGTTCGCCGTCCACTTCCTGGACCTCACGCAGGTAAATGTGTTGGGAGGGGTTTTGCGTTTTGGCATCCATCTTGAACGGGCCGCGCGGGCTGTCGAAACTGATGCCGGGCAGCGCGTCGATCATCTTTTGCACGTCGGAGGTGTCGCCCTCGACGCGGTTGAGCATTTCGACGATCACGCGGGCGGTGTCGTAGCCCTGCACCGCGAACACGTTGGCATCGCGGCCGGTGCGCTCCTTGTAGGCTGCGGTAAAGGCTTTGTTCTCCGGGTTGTCGAGCAGCAACGCCCAGTGCAGGCCGCTGAACACGCCCAGGGCGGCTTCGCCCTCCGCGGGCAGCACGTCTTCTTCGACCATGAAGCCCGAGCTCATCAGCGGAATCTTCCCCGCCAGGCCGAATTCGCCGTAGGCCTTGACGAACGTAACCGCCGCGCCGCCGCTGTAAAAGGCATATACCAGGTCGGGGGCCGCGTCGGCAAGTTCGGCAATGAAGGGGGCCGGATCGCCCATGTTGGGGAAGGGAGTGCGCTGCACGCCGATGACCTCTCCACCCGCGGCCTCGAAGCTGTTGGTGAAGGCTGTGATGGTGTTCTCTCCGGCAGCATAGTCGGGGACGCTGATGTAGGCGCGCTTGCCGACGTTCTCCGCTGCCCAGGTGCCCACCGGCCAGTTCGGTTGCCAGTTGGTGAACGAAGTGCGCCAGATGTAGGGGGTTTTGAGGCTGCGGCTGATCGGGTTGGCCCCGGCGTTGGCGCAAATCAGCAGTTTCTTGCTGCTGTCGAAATAGTCGCGTAGCGCCATCAGCACACCGGAGCTGACCACACCGGCCACCAGATCGACCTCGTCCTGTTCGACCAGTTTGCGGGCCTTCTGCTGGGCCACGTCGGGTGTGATTTCCGTGTCTTCGGTGATCAGTTCGATTTGACGCCCTCCGGCTTCGTTACCGACTTCTTCGAAGTACATCCGCATGGCGTCGGTTATGCTCTCGCCAAGCACCGCGTAAATGTCCGAATAGGGCAGCAAAACCCCGATCTTGACCGGGCCGGAGGCCACGCTCCGACAGGCACTGAGCAAGGGCGTGGCTGCCAATCCTGCCGCGGTAACACCGGCGACCTTCAGGAATTGACGACGGGTAAGCTGCGAACTTGATTTTTGAGACATTTCTTCCTCTCCTGGGGGGTCAGTGAAAACAGAAAAAGTTTGTCGGGGTCTAGATCGCAATTTGTTGACAGCATCACCTCCTCGGCGGATGTGTGGAAGGCGGAAACACCGCCATATTGTACCGGAATTCGCTGGATTGGTCTAATTTCAGTTGGATCACAAATGCGGTGATTTACTGAACATTGGGAGCACTGGGAGCACTGGGGGCACTGAGACCGCTGAGACCATTCAGACCAATAAGACCAATAAGACTACTGAAGGTGCTGGGAATACTGAAAACTGAAAACTGAAAACTGGACACTGAACACTGCTCACTCCCTCAGCCGGAAGCGCTGGATTTTGCCGGTAGCGGTTTTGGGGAGTTCGGTGACGAATTCGATCAGCCGCGGGTACTTGTAGGGCGCGATCTTGGATTTGACGAAATTTTGCAGCTCTTTTGCCAGTTCGTCGCTCGGCTGGTAGCCTTCCTGCAAAATGATGAACGCTTTGGGTTTGATCAGGTCGGCTTCGACGCGTGCTGCCACCACCGCGCTCTCCAGCACTGCGGGGTGTTCGATCAGCGTGTTTTCGACCTCGATGGGCGAAACCCACTGCCCGCTCACTTTGAGCATGTCATCCGAGCGCCCGTCGTAGTAAAAGTAGCCGTCTTCGTCCTGCCAATAGCGGTCGCCGGTGAAGACCCACTCCCCGCGCATGGTGCGGGCGGTCTTCTCGGGTTTGTTCCAGTAGAAGGGGGCCGCGCTGTCGCCTTTGATCAGCAGATCGCCGGATTCGCCCTGCGGCACCGGGTTGCCGTGCTCGTCCACGATTTTGGCCTCGTACCCCGGCACCGGCACGCCGCTAGAGCCGGGCTTGACCTTGCCGGGCAGGTTGGAGATGAAGATGTGCAGCAGTTCGGTCGAGCCGATGCCGTCCAGAATTTCGACGCCAAAGCGCGCTTTCCACTGCTTGTACAACTCCGGCGGAAGGGCCTCCGCGGCGGAGACGCACAGCCGCAGGCTGCTCAGGTCGTATCGCTTCTCCGCGTCCGGCACGGCCAGCATGGCGGCATACAGGGTGGGCGCGGTGAAGAACAGGGTGGGCTTGTAGCGTTCGATGTGCTCGAAGGCCGCCTGAGGGGTGGGGCGACCCGGAAAGAGCACGGTGCTGGCTCCCACGCTGTACGGGAAGGTGACGTTGTTGCCCAGCCCGTAAGCGTGAAAGGCTTTGGAGGCCGAGAAGGTGATGTCGTCTTCCCGGATGTCCAACACATGTTTGGCGTAGGTTTCGGTAGTGTAGCGGATGTCGTGTTGCAGGTGTACCACGCCTTTGGGAAAGCCGGTGCTGCCGGAGCTGTACAGCCAGAAGGCCTGGTCGTCCTTGTGGGTGCCGGCGGGCGGCAGGTCGGGAGAAGCTGCGGCCAGCCACCCGTCCCAGTGGTGAACACCGGCCTCGCCCTCCCCGCCGATCAGGATCACGTGTTCCAACTGCGGGCAATTGCCGCGGATGGCCTCGA
>JALUWE010000534.1 GCA_027019845.1 Anaerolineales bacterium
CAGGGAGAAAATTTTTGGGCCCGGGCTTTTTTCGGTGCCGATGGTGCGGTACCAGTCCGCGCCCTTTTCGATGATCATGGGGACGTTGGTGAGGGTTTCGACGTTGTTGACGATGGTGGGTTTGCCATACAGGCCGTAGCTGGGGGGGAAGGGGGGGCGCAGGCGGGGCTGGCCGAGTTTGCCTTCCAGGGATTCGAGCAACGCGGTCTCCTCACCGCAGATGTAGGCCCCCGCGCCCAGATGGTTGTAGATGCGCAGGGAGAAGTCGGTGCCGAAGATGTTGTCGCCCAGCAGCCCGGCCTGTTCGAGCGCGGCCAGTTTTTCGTCCAGCACGTGCGCCAGTTGCCAGAATTCGCCGCGCATGTAGTTGTAGGCGGTGTGGGCCTGCACCGCGTAGGCGCAGATCATGAGGCCCTCGAAGAACTGGTAGGGGTTGCCTTCCATGATCTCGCGGTCTTTGAAGGTGCCGGGTTCGGATTCGTCCGCGTTGGCGACCACGTAGTGCGGCCAGTTGTTCTTGTCGATGAAGCGCCATTTGAGGCCGGTGGGGAACCCCGCGCCCCCGCGGCCGCGCAGGCCGGATTTGAACACTTCTTCGACCACTTCTTCCGGCTTCATGGTGGTGACCACTTTTTTGAAGGCCTGGAAGCCGCCGTGCTGCATGTACACGTCGAGCTGGTCGATGTCGGGGATGTCTCGGTGGCGGAGGAGGATGTGGGTCATGGAGGAGTTCGAGTTGGGAGTTGGGTAATTGGGTAACTGGGTAATTGGGTAATTACATCCTGAGCGGAGGGCGGCGCAGCCGCTCGAAGTCGAAGGATGGGGGGCGGAATTGTGAATTGTGAACGGTTAATTGTGAATGGTGAGTTGCATCCTGAGCGGAGGGCGGCGCAGCCGCTCGAAGTCGAAGGATGGGGGGCGGAATTGTGAATTGTGAACGGTTAATTGTGAATGGTGAATGGTGAATGGTGAACGGTTAATTGTGAATGGTGAGTTGCATCCTGAGCGGAGGGCGGCGCAGCCGCTCGAAGTCGAAGGATGGGGGGCGGAATTGTGAATTGTGAACGGTTAATTGTGAATGGTGAGTTGCATCCTGAGCGGAGGGCGAATGGGATTCAAGGATAAGGGTTGCCCTGGGCAAAGATCAGGAGTTTTGGAGGGAGCGGATGAATTCCGTGGCCTGGTCGACGGTCTGGTTTTCGTGGTAGAAGATGCCGTCGCCGTTTTGATGCTGGAACATAGGGGCTTTGTCGCAGGCGGCCAGGCACATGACGGCTTCCACGGTGACCGCTCCGTCCGGGGTGGTTTCGCCCAGGCGAATGCCCAGGTTTTCGCACAGTTTTTTGGCAAATTCATCTGCGCCGCGCAGGGCACAGGGCAGGTCGGTGCAAATCTGGATGCGGTGGCGGCCTTCGGGGCGGTCGTAGTACAGGGTGTAGAAGCCGACGATGGAGGCCACTTCGGTGGGGGTGGTGCCGATGATCTCGGCGATGTCGGCCATATCTTGAGGGGAGACGTACATTTTGTCGCGCTGCGCCAGATAGAGCAGCGGCATGACCGCCGAGCGTTTCTGCTCCGCCGGATATTTGGCGAGAATGTTTTCGATTTCCTGGCTGTATTGTTGTTGTAATGTGTTCATGCGTAGATCAAATGATTGTTTGAAATACCAAGATCGCAGTTCCGAGCTACGTGAGCATGGAGGGTCATTTCAACCCTCTCTCGCCATTCACATACTACCGGTCCACATCTCCCAACACAATGTCGATGCTGCCGATGATGGCGACCAGGTCGGCGACCATGTGGCCTTTGGCGAGCACGGGCAGCGCCTGGAGGTTGATGAACGATGGGGTGCGCCAGTGGACGCGGTAGGGTTTGGGGCCGCCGTCGCCCTCCAGGTAGACGCCCAGCTCCCCGCGCGGGGATTCCGCGGCCACGTAGACCGATTCCTTCGGGGCCGGGAAGCCCTCGGTCCACAGTTTGAAGTGGTGGATCAGGGCCTCCATGCTGACGCCGATCTCGGAGCGCGGGGGGGGCACGAATTTGTGGTTGCTGCTGCGGAAGGGGCCGGAGGGCAGGGTGTCCAGCGCCTGGCGGATGATTTTCATGGACTCGTGGAATTCCTGCATTCGCACCAGGTAACGGGCGTACACGTCGCCGTCGGTGTGGGTGGGCACCTCGAAGTCGTACTGCTCATAGCCGGAGTAGGGACGCAGCTTGCGCAGGTCGATGGCCGGGCCGGAGGCGCGCAGGGTGGGGCCGGTCAGCCCCCAGCGCAGCGCGTCCTCCCCGGAGATCACGCCGATCCCCTGGGTGCGGTCTTTGAAGAGCGGGTTGTTGGTCAGCAGGCGTTCGTATTGCGCCACCCGGTCGGGGAAAATCTTGAGGAAATTGCGGACGGTGTCTTCCCATTCGGGGGGGACGTCGCGCCACAGGCCGCCGGGCCGGAAGTAGGTGGCCATCATGCGTTGGCCGCCGCACATCTCGATGATGTCCAGGATCATTTCGCGCTCGCGGAAGCAGTACAAGAACACAGACATGGCCGCCAGGTCGAGGGCGTGGGTGCCCAGCCAGACCAGGTGAGAGGCGATGCGCTGCAATTCGGCCATGACGACGCGCACAGCCTGGGCGCGCGGCGGCACGTCCAAATCCACCAGCTTTTCGATAGCCATACAATACACCAGGTTGTTGCCCATGGTGTTGAGGTAATCGAGACGGTCGGTCATCACCGCGGCCTTCTCGTAGGTTTTGGCTTCCATGTTCTTCTCGATGCCGGTGTGCAGGTAGCCGATGTCCGGGATGCAGTTGACCACGGTTTCGCCGTCCAGCTCGAGCAGCAGGCGCAAGACGCCGTGGGTGCTGGGGTGCTGCGGCCCCATGTTGAGCAGTATGGTTTCGCCCTCCAATGCGCGCTCGGAAACCAGGTGTTTGATTTGGTCTACGGAAACTTCTTCGATTTGGGGCATGGCAGGTAAGGGGTAATTAGAGAGTGGTTACTGGTTGCTGGATATTGGATATTGGATATTGGATATTAGATATTAGATATTGGATATTGGGTATTGGGTATTGGGCACTGCTCAACATCACTCTTGCGGGTGCACTTTATGCACCATGATCTCGTCTTCGTTGAAGGTGAACTGCACTTCTTCGTAGCCGAGGGGGTAATCTTTGCGCAGCGGGTGGCCTTCCCAGTCGTGCGGCATCAGGATGCGGCGCAAATCCGGGTGGCCTTCGATGTGAATCCCGAACATGTCGTACAGCTCGCGCTCGGGCCAGTTCGCGCTCCAGTAGACCTGAGAAATGGTGGGCACTGCGGGTTGCTCGCCGCTGATCGGGACGCGCACCTCCAAACGGCAATTGTGTTGGAACGAGGAGAACTGGTACACCACATGGAAGCGCGGCGACATTTCCGGCCAGTAGTCCACCGCGGTGAGGTCCGAAAGGTATTCGAATCCGAACTCCTCGCGCAGGGTTTTGGCGGCCTCGAGGATGTGTTCGGGGGAGAGTGTAACGCGCGGGTCACCGCGGAACTGGCCGGGTTGGGCCTCGAAGCGGGTTTGCAGCGCGGTGATGACGGTGTTCAGGTGATCGTTCATGGTGGCGGGGGTTCGGTGTTCAGTGTTCGGTGTTCAGTGTTCAGTCTCACGCCCAGCGGGTCAGTTTTTCCTGTTTGATCTTTTGGTGCAGGGTCATCATGCCGTGGATCAGGGCTTCGGGGCGCGGGGGGCAACCGGCCACGTACACATCCACCGGCACGACCTCGTCCACGCCTTGCAGAATGGCGTAGTTGTTGAACACCCCGCCGCACGAGGCGCAGTCACCCATCGCCACCACCCACTTAGGGTCGGGCATCTGGTCGTACAGCAGACGCAGCACCGGGGCCATCTTGCGCGAGACGCGACCGGCCACGATCATCAAATCGGATTGCCGCGGGCTGGGGCGCATCAGTTCCATCCCAAAACGGCTCATGTCATACGAAGAGGCCTGCGAGGCCATCATCTCGATAGCACAACAGGCCAGCCCGAACAACATCGGCCACATCGCGCCCGTCCGGCCCCAGTTGATCACGTCCTCCAATCTGGCCGTGATCACGCCCATGTTGCCCAATTTTTGCTCTATTCCCATTCCAACGCTCCTTTCTTCCAGGCATAAACGTATCCAACCAGCAAAATGACAATGAAGATGAAAATTTCAATGATGCCAAACCAGCCCAACTTGCGAAAGACCACCGCGAAAGGCAGCAGGAAGATCACTTCGATGTCGAACAAGATGAACAACATCGCGATCATGTAAAAATGCACCGGAACGCGGCGCTGCCCCGGCCCGATAGGCACCATGCCCGACTCGTAAGGCGTGGATTTGCGCTGGGTGGGGCGTTTGGGGCCAAACGCATGTCCCAACACCACCACCAGCACGGCCAAACCGGTGGCTAACACAAGCAGGATTGCGATGGGAAGGTATTCAACCAGCATATCGTTTCCAGAGGTATGAATTTGTGCCAGACAAATGAAACCTGCCCGCAGCGCTTTCGGGCAGATCGGTTCTTAATGAAGTAATTACACCCTACTCCTGAAGTGATAGCCCATTTTATCACATCCGATCATGGGCTGCAAGACAAAGGTGCAATTTTTCACAAACTCTAACACCTGCACCGCCATCCGGTTACGCTTCGATTTCAAAATACACACCTGCATCTTTTTGGGACGCCGCCAATACCCTGGCACGCCGCTACTCCGGGGCTTCCGATGGCGTGACGACTTCCAGAATGCTCACCCCGCCGCGGGTGTACACCAATTGCAGCCCCTCACATCCCTCCAGCGCGTCAGCTTGCAGCGCCCCTTTGCCCGAAACCAGGTACAGATAGTCGATCTCCGCCTCTCGAATCAGGCTCCACAGCGCTTCGTCACAGCCCTGCAGCTCCCTTGCGCGGGCGGCCCAATCGTTGATCCGGAGCACGTACTCCCGCGGGCGGGCTGTGATGTACAGGGCCGGAGGCAGCAACGTGCGCCGTCCGGTCAGGGGCGTGATCCACCAGCCGCCGTCCACCCCGCGGTACGTGCTCCCCTGCCAGAAGGCGGTGTTGGTGAAGAAAACAGCCTCCTCCGGCGTGTTCCGGCGCACCCATTCGATAGCCTGCAAATCGGCATCTGTCGCCAGCACCGTCACGGGATTGAGTATCTCGCGGGTCTCCTTCACCCCCCAGACCAGCAGTCCGAGCAGTGCGGCCCACATCACCCCGCGGGCGAGCCGGGCCGGCCAGGGGCGCGTCTCCCCCTCCAAAGGGGTCAGAAACGCGTCCGCGGCCAGCAGCGCGACGGGCAAAAAGGCCACGATCGCGCCGTGGTCGGGCCGGAAAGGCGCGATGCGCACCCCCCACGGCAGGCTCAGAATCCCGAAGGCAGCCGCCCACAGCGCGAAGGGCCGTGTTTTCTCCCGCCAACCGATCAAAAAAAGGCTGATGAGCGCCACGATCAACAGCACATGGCTGCGCCGCGGCCCGAGCAAATACCACAAATACGAAAGGTAGCCGGGGTAATAGGCCTCGTCCAGGGATTGGCCGGGCGCCACCGTGACCACCGCGGCGAACGCGGAGGCGTTTTGCCACACGTGCCACAGCCACGGCAAAACCAGCAGCGCGCCGGCCCCACCACCGGTCAGCAGCGCCCGCATCCCCCCGTCTGCCCACCCCCTCCGCAGCCCCCCCTCTCCGAACAGCCATCGCTCGATCCACAACACACCGAAGAACAACGCCAGCAGCGTGGCCGCGAAGTAGTGGGTCAACAACAATCCCGCGGTCAGCACGGCCAGCCGCGCGACGCGTTCGCAGTTCGCACCGCGGCGGGTGATTTCCACCCCGGCTGCCATCGCCAGCGCCAGCAGGACCATACCGGCCAGCAGGGTGTAACGCCCCCAGGTAACGTAATAGGCGGGCATCTGGAGCACGAAACCCACCAGCAGCAGGGCCACGCTCGAACGCCGCCAGTCGCCCCACAGGGCCATCCCCAGGCGGTAGACCGCCAGCCCCACCACCGCATTGAGCACCTGCCCGAAGACCAGCACCGCGCGCTCCGGGGATAGCCGGGCGAAGAATGCGAACAAGGCGGTGTTGAGGTGGAACCCGAAATGATAGTAGAAGGTGGCCGGGATGTACGGCTCCAACGTTTGCGGCACGCCGCCCCTCTCCAAAATCAGGCGCACGATCAGGGTGTGGTGCAGCGAATCCACCCAGGCAGGCAACACCAGGGTGCGGGATTGGTAAAAACGAAAGGCGATCAGGGCAGCGAAGAGGAGGAAGGGTGCGTAGTGAATGGTGAATGGCGAACGGTGAATACACGATTCGCTACCCGCCACTCCCAAC